>JAPSIX010000046.1 GCA_031178475.1 Microbacterium sp.
CCGAGGACGAACGCGCCCTCGTTGCCCGAGGATCCGACGTAGCGGAAGATCGCACGCGACCCCTCGAGATCGAGCGATCCGTCGCGGTGGAACGCGGTGGGGATCGCGGTGAGGATGTCGTAGCGGGTCACTTCTCGTTCTCCTTCTTGGTGCGACGTCGCCGGCGTGGCGCCGGGGTCTCGTCGATGTTGCGGACGGTGGAGGTGAGCAGATCGGGCTGTGCCGCGAGCTCGTCCCTTCCCCGGGTGATCTGTTCGATACTCGACGTGTCGAGGATGGAATCCTCCAGCGCCGCTCGCTTGCCGCGGGGCTTGCGCGCCGCACGGATGGCCGGCATGACGATCGACAGCACGGCCAGCACCAGCAGGATGATGGCGATGGGGCTGACGACTTCGAAGAACGGCCGGGTCGGCAGGATCGCGAGCGTGCGCGCGAGATTCTCCTCGGCGAGCGGCCCGAGCAGCAGACCGAGCACGACCGGGCCGGCCGGCACCTGCATCCGCTTCATCAGCACACCGATGACGCCGAAGACGAGCATGGTGATCACGGTCGACAGGCTGTTCGACGTGGCGTAGGTGCCGATGATGCAGAAGATGAGGATGCCGCTCCACAGGTACGGCTGAGGCACGTCGAGCAGCTTCACCATGCCCTTCATGCGCACCAGGCTGAGCACCAGCGACAGCAGCGTCGCGATGAGCATGATGCCCGCGATGGAGACCACGAGGTCGGGCCGGTTCGAGAAGAGGTTCGGTCCGGGGGTGATGCCCCAGATGATCATCGACCCGATCATCACCGCCATGACCGAGTCGCCGGGGATGCCGAGCGCCATGGTCGTGGTGAGCGAGCCGCCCAGGGTCGCGCTGGATGCCGAGTCAGCCGCTGCCACGCCCTCGATCGAGCCCTTCCCGAACATATCGGGGCGCTTCGACACCTTGCGTGCACGCTCCCAGCCGATCAGCCCGGCGATGTCTCCACCGGCCGCGGGGATGAGTCCGACGCCGAGGCCGACCGCACCGCCCACTGCGGTCGCCTTGCCACCCTGCTTGAGTTCCGCACGGTTCGGCAGCCAGCGGCCGAGGCTGGAGATCGGCCTCACCTTCGACTCGTGGTGCGTGAGCAGCTGATCGAGAAGCTCGGCGATGCCGAACAGTCCGATGATGACCGCGATGAAGTTCACGCCTTCGACGAGCTCGAGCAGCCCGAACGTGAAACGCTGGTCGGCGGTGGCCTGGTACGTGCCGACGGTGCCGAGCATCAGCCCGAACAGCCCGGCCAGGATGCCCTTCAGCATCGACTTCGACGAGATGCCGATCATGATCGCGATGCCGAACACCACCAGCGCGAACAGCTCGGGCGAGCGGAAGTAGTCGCGAGCGAAGCTGGCGATCGGCACGGCGGCGAGCGAGAACAGGACGAGGGATGCCAGGATGCCGACAGCCGAGACGATCGCCGAGATCGTCAGGGCGAGTCCCGCCCGCCCCTGCTTGGCCATCGGATAGCCGTCGAGAGTGGTCGCGATGGATGCCGGCGTGCCGGGGGTGTTGATGAGGATCGACGGCACCCGGTCGCCGAAGTTCGCGGCGACGTAGATCGTGAGCAGAACCGCGAGCCCCTGGATGGGGTCGAGCGTCAGCGTGAAGCCCGCGGCGAGTGCCACCGCCATGGTTGCGGTGATGCCCGGGAACGCGCCGACCATGAAGCCGAGCACCAGCCCGACCCCCATGTAGAGCAGGATCGAGACGTCGAGGAGGGAGTTGACTCCCTCGATGAAGGGGTTCACAGCGGGATCCTCAGGAGCATGCCGAACACGACGTACACGAACGCGGTCACGACGACGGAGTACACGACCAGGCTGATCCAGCGGCGGTGCCCGTAGGCGAGCATCAGCGACGCCATCAGCAGCCCGGCGGCTATCGGGAAGACCTCGACCCGGTAGCCGAACACGACCACCGCACCCAGCGACCAGACACCCACGAAGGCGATCGTGATCGCGAGGGTGGCCCCCACACGCAAGTAGCCACCCGACTGGATGCGCTCGACGTCGTCGCGTTCCGGAGCGGGTCGGGTGAGAGCGATCACCAGGAGCAGCACGGCGACCGCCACAGCCGAGACGCCCAGCACGGTCGGCCAGAAGCGCGCATCGATCTGCCCGGGCGACGCCGCGCGGCGCAGCGGGACCTGCACCGCGAGGGCGAGATACCCCGCGGCGACCGCGAGTGCGACCGCGGCGAACGTGATCTCCAGGGGGCGGGACGGTGCCGCCCCCCGGTACTCGTTCTGGACGGCCTGGGTCATCAGCCCAGCAGTTCCTTGAACAGCTCGAACTGCTCGCCTACGAACGAGGTCCATTCCTCGGAGTCGCGGTAGACGACGAGGTTGCCCGCGTCCTGCTGGAACTTCTCATAGCTCTCGGACTCGACGGCCTCTTTGATGGCCGACTCGAGAGTCTCGTGCACGTCGTCGGGCAGCCCGTTGGGGGCGTAGATGCCGCCCCAGCCACCGAACTCGACCGGCTCTCCGACGGCTTCTTCGACGGTCGGCACGTCCTCGGCGTCGGGGTGACGCTCGTCGTGCATCACGGCAAGGATGCGCACGGCTTCGCCCTGGGCGAGTGCCTCACCGAGGCCGGAGACGGCCGCGACGGTCTCGCCGGATGCTGCCGCGGAGACGGCCGTGGCGCCGCCGTCATAGGGCACGGGCGTGAACTGCGCGCCGGTCGCCTGGCCGAGGCCGATCGTCGCGGCTTCCCAGATCGATCCGGCACCGGAGTTGGCGACCGTGACCGCGCCGGACTCCGCCTGAGCGAGCAGGTCTTCGAGCGACTCGATGCCGCTGTCGGCGCCGACGGAGATCACACCGGGGGCGAGCATGATCTGTCCCAGCAGGTCGTAGTTCTCGGGGAGCACATCGGCGCCCTGGGTGGTGTTCAGCATGGCGATCTCGACGGGTGCGAAGCCGATGACGTAGCCGTCCGGCTCCTGCTCGGCGACGTACTCCATGGCCAGCGCACCGGCCGCGCCCGGCATGTTCTCTGCGATCACGCTGACATCGAGGATCTTCTCGAGTTCGGTTGCGAGCGCCCGCGACGACAGGTCGGATCCCCCGCCGGGGTTGGCCTGGATGATGAGCCGGATGTCCTTCTCGGGGTAGCTCGACTCGGCGCCACCCTCTTCGACCTTCGTGCAGCCGGCCAGGACCAGTGCTGTTGCGGCGACGGCGGCGACTGCTGCGGCCGCTCGGGTCTTGCGGATGCGGGGCATCTTTGCTCCTCGGTGCAGGGGCCGACCGGGTTGTCGACCCGGCGAGCGTAACAGTGTTGACTGTTAACAGTCAACACTCATCGACAATTCCCACCCTCACCGCGTCAGCTCCGCCGATCAGCCAGCTCGCTCAGCATCCGATCGCGCGCGCCATCGAGATGCGCCGTCAGCACCGTCGCCGCTTCCTCCGCGCGCCCGCTGCGCATGACCTCGAGAAGCAGATGGTGGTCGGCAGCGGACTCGTGCAGATCCTCGTCGTGATTGATCGTGACCTCGAGCAGAGCCGAGAAGGTGGGCAGGTACTGACGCCACACGCCCTCCAGCCGGGGATGTTCCGCAAGCGCGTAGATCTGCGTGTGGAACTCGAGGTCGGCTACGACGAAGGCGGGGTGGTCACCGGCATCCGCCGCAGCTGCCATGCGTTCGACCGCTCGGGTGATCGCCTCCCAGCGGCTGTCGCCCTCCGCCCGGATCGCGCGGCTGAGGGCGAGCTGCTCGAGCGCTCCACGCAGGCTGTAGAGCTGGTCGACATCGTCCTTGCTGAGTCCGATGACATAGATGCCGCGCGGTCGCTGCAGCTCGATCAGCTTCTCGAAGCTGAGCTGGGTGATCGCGTCGCGGATCGGCCCACGACTCACCGAGAACTCCTCCGCCAGCCCCTCTTCGGTGAGCCGGGCACCCGGGGCGAGTTCCCCGCGCACGATCCTGTGTCGGAGCACCCGTGTCACCTGGGCACCCAGGGACTCCCCTCGCTTGACATCCTGCGACACGCGCTCCTCCTCCGTTAACTGTTGACAGAGTACAGCGCGAAGGGTGCCACGCAAGAGAAGGGGCGGAACCGCCGTAGCGATCCCGCCCCACGAAAACACGCCAGCGTCCGACTATCCCGCCGTGGCCTTCTCGTATGCCCGCATCGCGGCATTCTGCGCGTCGCCGAGCGCCTCCTCGGGCGTCTTGTCGCCGAGCAGCGCGGCCGTGATGGCGTTGTTCAACTCGTTCTGGATCTCCTGCCCGGCCGGCGAAGAGCCGAACGACTGGCCGTACTCCACCACCTCGTAGTAGGTGGAGATCACCTGATCGAAGCCGGCATTGCCGCTCTCAGCCACGTACTGCTCACGGATCGCCTGATCAGCCCCGGGCGACCCGGTGAACAGACCGGTGTTGACGCCTCCGTCGGCCTTCCGAGTCTCGGCACGGGCTTCTCCGGCGGCCATCCACGCCTCGTTCGAGGTGAGTTCGACCATCCAGGCGCACGCGGCGGCCGGGTTCTTCGCTCCGACCGGAACGACGAACGCGGTGCCGGACGCGACAGAGAACGGCTCGCCGTCGGCGTTGCGGAATGGCACGGCCTCGAGCTCGAGCTGGTCGATGTACGGCGACAGCACGTTCGGGTACCACTGGGCGTTCACCTGGGCCCCGACCTGACCGGCGACGTACTGGTTGTTGTCACCGAATGTGTCGAAGGAGTCGGTGAAGCTCTTCACAGACGCGAACCCGCCCTGGGCGTCGGTGATCTGCTTCAGGATCTCGATGCCCGCGATGTTGCTCGGGTCGTCGAGCGTCGGTGCGCCCTTGTCGTCGGTGAGCTGGCCGCCCATGCCGAGGATCCAGAGGCCGCCCTGGCCGGTCGGCACCGGGTCGAAGCCGAGCCGAGACGGAACACCGCCCGATTCCTGGTACATCTTGCCGATCGCCTCGAGCAGCACATCCGGCTTCGACGTGTCGATCTGGTCGACGGTGACGCCGGCCTCGTTGAGGACCTTCTTGTTCACCAAGATCGCAGGCGGCTGGTAGAACTGGGGCACCGCCCACACTGCGTCTTCGTGGGTGACGTCGTCGATGACGAACGGGTACCAGTGCTCGCGCGGCGAGACGTCCTGCTCCTCGAAACACTGGTCCAGCGGCATGATGAGATCCTGCGCGGCGTACGTGGTGACGTACCGCCGGTCCATCTGCACCACGTCGGGCACGTCGCCGCTGGCCAGCCGGGTGGTGAACTTCTGGGCGTCGAAAGCCGTCGCGTCCAGCTCGATCTCGACGTCGCTCAGCTGCTCCGCAGCGTAGTCGAGCCGCGACTGGCCGACGTCGTCGGCGTTCTCGAAGCCCCACGCGTTGAGCGTGCCGCTCGGCTCGGCACCGAAGTCGGCATCCTCTGCCTGCTCGGCTGCACCTCCCCCGCCGCAGCCTGCGAGCACCATCGCGGATGCCGCCAGTGCGGCGATGCTCAGAATGCGCTTGCGCATGTCATACCCCTTTCGTGATTCATCCCTTGCGTCCCTGGGTCGCGACGCCCTCGATGAAGTACCTCTGCCCGAAGGCGAAGAGCACGAGCATCGGGAGCGTGACGACGAGGGATGCCACCATGACGTATTGGTAGTCGCCGTGTCCGCCGGCCGTTGGGCTGTACTTCGTCATCGCGTACGCGATGCCCAGCGGTGCGGTGAACTCATCGACGGATCCCGCATTCAGATAGATCAACGCGGCCTGCAGGTTGTTCCAGCTCGCCTGGAACTCGAACAGGAACACGATGATGAACGACGGGATCGACAGGGGCATGGCGATCCGCCAGAACAGCCCCCAGTACCCGGCGCCGTCCAGACGCGCCGCTTCGAACAGCTCCCGTGGCAGGCCGAGGAAGAACTGCCGCTGCAGGAAGATGTAGAACGCCGATCCGAACAGGTTCATGCCCCACAGCGGCACCCACGTGCCGAGGAAGCCGGTCTGCTTCCAGATCAGGTAGATCGGGATCATGGTGACCGCACCGGGAAGCATCATGGTCGCCAGGACGAGCCCGAACAGCATCCCGCGGCCGGGGAAGCGGAAGTACGCGAACCCGAACGCGACGATGGAGCTGGAGATCGCGACGGCGGTGGCGGCGAGCAGCGCGATGGCGATGCTGTTCCACATCCAGCTCATCAGCGGCAGCTGGTTCCACACCTCGACGTAGTTCTCGGGCATGAACGTCTTCGGGATCAGCGCGTTGTCGAACACCTCGCCGCGCGGCTTGAGACTCGCGGCGATGAGCCAGACCAGCGGGTACAGGAACACCAGCGCGAAGCCGACGAGCACAACGGCCAGCAGCACGCGCGCCGCGAAGCTCTTGGGCTGCGAGATCTGACGGCGCCAGCGCGAGCGCTTCGGCATGGTGACCATCGCGGTCTCGGGGGCCGTCTCCGGCTCGCCGGTGCGGGGGACCATGCGCAGCGAAGATGCCATCAGCGGTCTCCCTCGTAGTAGACGAAGCGATTGCCGAACTTCACCTGGATCACCGTGACGATCATGATGAGCACGAACAGCAACCACGCCATGGCGGCCGCGAACCCGAAGTTGAACTGGCGGAACGCCTGCTGGAACAGATAGATGGCGTAGAACAGCGACGCCTCGGGAGACGCATTGCTCTGATCTCGCCAGAACAGGATGTACGCCTGGTCGAACACCTGGAACGCGGCGATGGAGAGCACGATGACGTTGAAGAACATCGCGCCCGAGATCATCGGCAGCGTGATGGAGAAGAACCGCCGCACCGGCCCTGCCCCGTCAAGCGAGGCGACCTCGTACAGCTCCCCCGGCACGTTCTTGAGCGCGGCGAGGAAGATGACCATCGTCCCGGCGACCGTCCAGAGCGTCATGATGACGATGCTGGGCTTGACCCACGCGGGGTCGACGAGCCATTGCGGACCCTGGATGCCGAAGATGCGCAGAAACTGGTTGACCGCGCCGTTGTTGCCGTTCAGCAGCAGGAAGAACATCGCCGCGGTCGCTACCGGCGGCGTCATCTTCGGCAGGTAGTACAGCGTGCGGAAGATGCCGGCGCCGCGGCCGACCCGGTTCAGCAGCATCGCGAGCACGAGAGCGAACACGATCTCGAGCGGCACGGCGAGTACCGCGTAGAAGAGCGTGTTGCCCAGCGAGACGCCGACCCGCGGGTCGTCGAAGAGCTGCGCGTAGTTGTCGAATCCGGTGACTCTGGTGGTGTTCGTCGCGAGGTTGTACTGACCGAAGGAGATATACAGGCTGTAGATCATCGCGCCGGCGGTGAACACCAGGAACCCGATGATCCACGGGGCGATGAACAGGTATCCGGCGATCGCCTCGTGCTTGTCGTAGCGATCGCGGACGGCGCTCTTGCGGCGCATGCGCCGACGCGGCGGTTCGGACTGTGTGTCCGTGGCCTGACGGGGTCCCCCCACTGCTGCACCTCCTTGGAAGCGGTGCTTCATCATCAGCCGCTTCCGAGCGCTTGTGGAGGCCCTTGCTCCTGGGAGAGCAGTTGTGCAAGATGGACGCTGAAAATCTGCGGCCGGGCTGAGCCGGCTCTGGGGCGGATGCCGCCGGATCGGCCGTCAGCGGAGGAATCGCCCGCCTACTCGGCCGGCTCCGCGTCGTCGCCTTCCTGGCGCGGCCGGGGTTCGACATCGGCCTGAAGCACGCGCGGGCGCCACACCACCAGTTCGGTGGAGCGGCGCACGCGACGCCCCGAGGGCAGGGTGATGACCTGGCCGGACGCCCCGGCGGCGAACACGCGCACGCCGGGGCGGTTCTCGCGCTCTGCACGCAGAGCGCTCTCGAGTTCGGTGACGCGGCGGCGCAGCATCCGCACCTCGTCCTCGAGGTCGAGCAGCTTGGCGATGGCGGGCAGGCTCATGCCCTCGCTCGACATCCGGGCGACCTCCCGCAGCTGCTGCACGTTGCGCAGCGAGTAGCGGCGCGAGCCGCCGCGGGTGCGGCCGGGCACGACCAACCCGATGCGGTCGTACTGACGCAGGGTCTGCGGGTGCATGCCCGCGAGCTCGGCCGCGACCGCGATCGCGAAGATCGGCGCGTCCTCGTCGTCCGGATTCATCCTCATCACCTCACCCGCCCGGCGCCGCTCAGGCTCGCGCCTTCGCCATCAGATCGGCACGCGGGTTCTCCTTGGGCTCCAGTTCGTGGAAGCGCTCGAGGGCGTCGCGGGCTGCGCCGTCGAGATGCGACGGCACGACCACCTGCAGTTCGGCGAGCAGATCGCCGGTGCCTTTGGCCGTGACGATCCCGCGGCCCTTCACGCGCAGCACACGACCGGAGGGGGTGCCCGGCGCGACACGCAGCTTGACGACGTCGCCGCCGAGGGTGGGCACCTCGATGGTGGCGCCGAGCGCGGCCTCGGTGAACGTCACGGGGACGGTGACACGCAGGTTCAGCGCTTCGCGAGTGAACACCGGGTGCGGGCGCACCTTCACCTGCACGACGATGTCGCCGGGCTCACCGCCGTCCGGTGAGGGCCGGCCCCGGCCCCGAAGGCGGATCTTCTGCCCGTCAGCCACCCCGGCGGGGATCTTCACCTTGAACGGCTTGCCTTCTTCGGACTGCAGCGTGATCGTCTCGCCCTGCGCCGCGGTGACGAAGTCGATCGTGGTGCGCGCCGTGATGTCGGCACCGCGTTGCGGGCCTCCGAAGCCGCGGAATCCGCCGGACGGCTGACCGAACCGGCCCGACCCGAACGACCCGCCGCCCCCCTGCGAGAACATCGAGAAGATGTCGTCGAAGTCGGCGGTCTGCCCGCGCCCCTGCCCGAACCGGCTGAAGACGTCCTCGAAGCCGCCCGCGCCGCCGGAGCCGGGCGCCGTGAAACGGGCACCCGACCCCATCGCGCGGATCTCGTCGTACTCGCGCCGCTGCTCCGGATCGCTGAGCACGCTGTACGCCTCGCTGATCTCCTTGAACTTCGTCTCGGCCGCGGTGTTTCCCGGATTGGCATCCGGGTGGTACTTGCGGGCGAGTTTGCGATAGGTCTTCTTCAGCTCGGCGTCGGAGACATCCTTCGAGACGCCCAGCATCTTGTAGAAGTCCTTGTCGAACCAGTCCTGGCTAGCCATCGATCACCTACTCCGCGGGGACGGCGACGACGACCTTCGCAGGGCGCAGTTCGACTTCTCCGAGCCGGTAGCCGACCTCGACCACCTCGAGGATGGTCGACGTCGTGGCACCCGGCGTGGGCTGCTGGAAGATCGCCTCGTGATGCTGCGGGTCGAACTCCTCGCCCTTCTCGCCGTAGGCCACGACGCCGAGGCGGTCGACGACCGTCCGCACCTTCTCGGCGATCACCGCGAACGGCGATCCGTCGACGAGGTCGCCGTGCTGCTGGGCACGGTCGAGGTCGTCCAGCACGGGGATCAAGCCCTTGGCGGCCTCGCCCTTAGCGCGTGCGATCTCGATGTGGCGCTGCTCCTCGGTACGCCGGCGGTAGTTGGCGTACTCGGCCTGCAGGCGCTTGAGGTCGTTCAGCAACGCGTTCTCGGCGTCTGCGATTCCGGCATCCGGGCTGGTGTCTGGCGTGGTGGCGTCCTCGACCGGCGCGCCACCTTCCGGGGCGGCGTTGAGGATGTCGTCGACCGTGAGGTCGTCATCGGATCCTTCCGCAGCCGCGGCCTCGGTGGAGTCAGGGTTCTCTGTCGAATCCGGGTTCTGCGACTCGGGGCCGGACGCCTGCGCGTCCGACCCCTCGCCCGGAACCTCGGCGTTGTTGTCGTCGAAGTTCTTGTCAGTCATCGTTACTTCTTCTCTTCGTCCTCGTCCACGACCTCGGCGTCGATGACATCCTCATCGGAGGAGGTCTCGTCACCGGCGGGGGCGTCGCCCTCGGGACCACCAGTCTGGGTCCCTGCGCCTGTCGAAGGGTCCGCCTGACCCTGGGCGTAGATCGCCTCGCCGAGCTTGGTCTGCGACTGCGACAGCTTGTCGAACGCAGTCTTCACCGCGTCGTCGTCCTCGCCCGCCAGAGCCGTCTTGAGAGCGTCGACGTCGCCCTGCACCTCGGACTTGACGTCCTCGGGCAGCTTGTCCTCGTTGTCCTTGATCAGCTTCTCGATCGAGTACGAGAGGGTCTCGGCCTGGTTGCGGACCTCGGCTGCCTCACGGCGCTTCTTGTCCTCGGCGGCGTGCTCCTCGGCCTCGCGGACCATGCGGTCGATGTCGTCCTTCGACAGCGACGAGCCGCCGGTGATGGTCATCGACTGCTCCTTGCCGGTGCCCTTGTCCTTCGCGGACACGTGCACGATGCCGTTGGCGTCGATGTCGAAGGTGACCTCGATCTGCGGGATGCCGCGAGGCGCGGGGGCGATGCCGGTGAGCTCGAAGGTGCCCAGCGGCTTGTTGTCGCGGGTGAACTCGCGCTCACCCTGGAAGACCTGGATCGCCACCGACGGCTGGTTGTCGTCGGCGGTGGTGAAGGTCTCGCTGCGCTTGGTCGGGATGGCCGTGTTGCGCTCGATGAGCTTGGTCATCATGCCGCCCTTGGTCTCGATTCCGAGGCTCAGCGGGGTGACGTCGATGAGCAGCACGTCCTTGCGCTCACCCTTGAGGACGCCGGCCTGCAGGGCGGCGCCGACGGCGACGACCTCGTCCGGGTTGACGCCCTTGTTCGCCTCCTTGCCGGTCTCGCGCTTGACGAGATCGGCGACGGCGGGCATGCGGGTGGAGCCACCGACGAGCACGACGTGGTCGATGTCGGCGACCTTGATGCCGGCTTCGCGGATGACATCCTCGAACGGCTTCTTGGTGCGGTCGAGCAGATCCTTGGTGAGGTCCTCGAACTTGGCGCGGCTGATCGTCTCGGACAGCGACACGGGGCCGGAGTCGGTCAGCGACAGGTACGGCAGGTTGACGCTCGTGCTGGTGGAGGAGCTGAGCTCCTTCTTTGCCTGCTCGGCTGCCTCTTTCAGACGCTGCAGGGCGATCTTGTCGCCCGAGACGTCGACGCCGGTGGTGTCCTTGAACTGCTTGATCAGGTAGTCGACGACGCGCTGGTCCCAGTCGTCGCCACCGAGCCGGTTGTCACCGGCGGTTGCGCGCACCTGGATGGTCGAGAAGTCGTCGTCCTTGCCCACCTCGAGCAGGGAGACGTCGAACGTTCCGCCACCGAGGTCGAAGACGAGGATGAGCTCGTCCTCCTTGCCCTTGTCCAGGCCGTACGCGAGTGCGGCGGCGGTGGGCTCGTTGATGATGCGCAGGACGTTGAGTCCGGCGATCTCACCGGCCTCCTTGGTGGCCTGGCGCTCGGCGTCGTTGAAGTAGGCGGGGACGGTGATGACGGCATCCGTCACCGTGTCACCGAGGTAGGACTCGGCGTCGCGCTTGAGCTTCTGGAGGATGCGCGCGGAGATCTCCTGCGGCGTCCACTTCTTGCCGTCGACCGAGAAGGACCAGTCGGTGCCCATGTGGCGCTTGACCGACGAGATGGTGCGGTCGACGTTGGTGACGGCCTGGCGCTTCGCGGTCTCACCGACGAGCACCTCGCCGTCCTTGGTGAATGCGACGACCGAGGGTGTGGTGCGGAATCCCTCGGCGTTGGCGATGACCTTCGGCTCGCCGCCCTCAAGGACGCTGACGACGGAGTTCGTCGTACCGAGGTCGATACCGACAGCACGTGCCATGTGTTTCTCCTTCTTGTTGAAGCCTTCTGCGGCGGATTGCGGAGCGACTCCGTCAAACCTGAGCCGCGATGACTCAACGATACGCCTGCGGGAGGATGCTGTCAAACAAACTTGATATGGCTCGACTCAAGTTCAGGTGCGGCAAGCAACGTAGTCTGAATCCATGAGTCGTACGGATGTCATCTTCATCGGCGGCCGCGCTGGCGTCGGGAAGTCATCTGTCGCCGCGGAGGCCTCTCGGATGCTCGCGCAGGCCCGCACCCGTCACGCGGTGATCGAAGGCGACAACCTCGACCAGGCCTGGCCCGAGCCCTGGCGTGAGGGAATCGACCTCGCTGAGCAGAATCTCGCTGTGATGTGGCAGAACTATTTGTCGATCGGCTACTCCCGCCTGATCTTCACGAACACCGTCAGCGTGCTGCACATGCCTGCCCTGGTGGCGGCCCTGGGCACGGATGTGCGGGCGTTCGGAGTGCTGTTGACTGCAGACGACTCGACGGCGGCGGCTCGCCTCGCGCAACGGGAGGTGGGGTCGGCTCTGGCCGATCACATCCGACGCAGCGGGATCGCGGCAGCCCGGCTCGACGCGGGCAGCACGGTGCACCGAATCGCAACCGACGGCCGCTCGGTCAAGGATATTGCGGCCGAGGTGCTCACCTCAGCCGGATGGATGGGTCGCGGCGGTCCG
>JAPSIX010000220.1 GCA_031178475.1 Microbacterium sp.
CGGATGCCGCGAAGCGGAAGGGGTCGGCGATCTCGCCGGGCACCCAGGTCTGCAGCGACCAGGCCGACGGGTACGCCGCGTCCGCCCTCCCGACCCCCACCGAACGAGGCGCGGCGACCGTCGACACCGCGGCGAACTCGTCGAGCGCTCGGGCCTCGGCTTCGAGCGCGGCGGCATCCGTCGTCTCGAGGGGGAAGCGCGCCGTGACGTCGTCGCCGACGCGGAAGATCGCGTTCACCGTGCCCGCACCAGCGATTGCTGACAGGCGCAGACCGGCCAGATGCGGGAACTCGCGCGCGATCAACTCGCCGGCGAGCGCGGCATCGACGGTCAGCTGACCCTCGTGCATCCGGCCGGCCATCCGACTACTGCTTGCCCCGATCGACCGAGCGCGTGTGCGCAGAAACTCCCCTCACGATCACGCCTTGAGCCGTGCCATCCACGCCTCGACGTCATCCGCCGTGCGCGGGATCCCGGCCGACAGGTTCACCGGTCCGTCCGCGGTCAGCAGGATGTCGTCCTCGATGCGCACGCCGATGCCGCGCAGCTCCTCCGGAACGGTGAGGTCGTCGATCTGGAAGTACAGACCGGGCTCGATCGTGAACACCATGCCCGGCTCCAGCACGCCGTCGTAGTACATCTCGCGGCGGGCCTGGGCGCAGTCGTGCACGTCCATGCCGAGATGGTGCGACGTGCCGTGCACCATGTACCGGCGGTGCTGGCCACCGGCATCCGCATCCAGCGCCTCCTGCGCACTCACCGGCAGCAGGCCCCACTCGGCGGTGCGGCGGGCGATGACCTGCATCGCGGCCTCGTGCACGGCGCGGAACTTCACGCCGGGCCGTGCCGCGGCGAAGGCGGCATCCGCGGCCTCCCGCACCGTCTCGTACACGCGACGCTGGACGTCGGTGAACCGGCCCGACACCGGCAGGGTGCGGGTGATGTCGGCGGTGTACAGGCTGTCGACCTCGGCACCCGCATCGATGAGGATCAGGTCCCCGGGCACGACGGCGCCGTCGTTGCGCGTCCAGTGCAGGTAGCAGGCGTGATGGCCGGACGCCGCGATCGTGTCGTAGCCCTCCCAGTTGCCGTCGCTGCGGGCGCGCTGGTGGAAGACGCCCTCGACGATCCGCTCACCCCGCGGGTGCGCCACGGCGCGATCCATCGACCGGATGATGTCGTCGAACCCGGCCGCAGTGACCTCGACGGCCCGGCGCATCTCGGCGATCTCGTACTCGTCCTTCACCAGGCGCAACTCGGATACGAAGCGGGTCAGGTCGGCATCCGCGTCGACGACGAGGTCGTCGCCACCCGGCACGAATGCGTCGACGTGCGCCGTCGCGACCCCGAGGTCGGCCGCGACGCCGTCCAGCGACGGCCGAGGGCCGATCCAGAACTCGCCGATCGTCGCGTCGGAGTAGAACTCTGCCGTGGTGCGGTCCGCGCGCTCGCGGAAGTACAGCGTGACCTCGTGCCCGGCATCCGTCGGCTCGAAGACCAGCACGGAGTCGGGCTGGGCGTCCGCAGCCCACCCCGTCAGGTGCGCGAACGCCGAGTGAGCGCGGAACGGGTAGTCCGTGTCGTTGCTGCGCTGCTTCAGCGAGCCGGCCGGCACGACGAGCCGCTTTCCGGGGAACGCCTCCGAGACCTTCGCGCGGCGGGCGGCGGCGTATGCGGCCTCGGCGCGCGGGGCCGGCAGCGACTCGGGCCGCTCCGCCCATCCGGTGGAGATCGTGTCGAGGAATCCCTTCGGGAAGGGCTGCTTGCGATTCGTGTTCGTCAGCTCCTCGACCTCGGCGTCAGGGGTCTCGACGGCGGTGTCGTTGTCTGCGGTGTTCATGCGTCCATCCTCTCACCGACCGCCGACGGTCGCGCGGATGACAGTCGCGCAGACGCCCGCACCTCAGCCGGTCGGCTCGAGCTGCGCGATCAGCGCTCGGTGGTCGCTGCCCCCGGCATCCTCCAGCACGGCCGACCCTGTGGGGGTCCAGTTCTCGCTGGTCATGATGTGATCGATCGGCGCCCCGACGAGCGGTGGAACACTCGACGGCCACGTGCCCACCAGGCCGTTCCCCGTTCGCGCCGCCACGTCGCGGCAGCGACCCATGTCGCCACCGTCGACACCGAACGACGCCATGTGGTCGAGTGTCGCGTTGAAGTCGCCGGCGAGGATGAAGTCCCCTTCCGGGCACTGGTCGGCGATCCACGCGAGGTCCGATTTCCAGTGCGTCATCGCCTGCTTGCGCGGTGCGACGGCGTGCACGGCCACGATCGTCGGACCCGAGCCGTCGATGGGCATCGCGACGGCGCTCGGCACCGAGCCGGTGTTGCTCGTCCCGTCGCGTGAGGACTGGATCACCGAGTACTCGCCGAGCTCGGTGGAGATGAGGATCGTCGTCTGCCACGCCTGCGGCCCGTCCGGCACATCCGGCCGGATGTTCACGTGATGCACCCACATCGGCCGGCCCGCGTCACGCATTCGCAGGGCGATCTGCTCGCCCACCTCCTGCGACGTCTCGGGCAGAGCCACGATGTCGGCCTGCTGCTCGCTGACCACACGGGCGATCTCCTCGGCCGACACCGCCGCGCCCTCGGTGTTCCAGGTCAGCACGCGCACGCTGGTCTCCGTCACCCCGGGCAGCGACCCGGGCCCGAATCCGCGCTGCATGCCGATCGCCGCCCCCGCGCCGGCGCCCAGCAGCGCGACGATGAGGATCGACGCGGCGAAGCCTCGCATCTTCCTGGAGAGCATCAGCAGGGCGGCGAGCACCGCGATCACCAGGAACCCGGCGATCAGCACCGTCCGGGCCGACACGATCTGCGCGATCGGGAACGTGGTCTCCAGCGCGAAGAACTGCGGCCACACCAGCACTGCCGTCGCGATGGCGAACAGCACCGTCACGAGGATTCCGACCAGTCGTAGCATCGCCCGAAAGCCTAGGGGAAACCGCTGTGACGGCACTGAGTCCGCACGCGTCGGCAGCGCTCGCGGTGGCGGTACGCTCGGATCCATGACCACGGCCTCGCGACCCGCCTTCACGGGCCCGAGCGACCTGCACCTGCACTCCGATCACTCCGACGGCACCGAGCCGCCGGCCGAGGTCGTCCGCCAGGCGCACGCCCACGGCATCCGCACCCT
>JAPSIX010000221.1 GCA_031178475.1 Microbacterium sp.
ACGGAAGGGAGCGGTGATGACGATCGCACCCGCATGATCGAGCTGCCGCCGACCGGTCTGTGGGGCGATGCCGCCGATCAGCAGCAGGCCGACGAGGATCGTCCTCGACCCGACGTGCTGCCCATGGCGACGTCGGCCGTGTCTTTGCCCGCCCCAGCCGACCGGCCCACGTTCACCGAGCTGATCACCGGCATCCCCTCCGGCCAGAACGCCGACGCGGAAAACGAGCCGGTCGAGCCGTCGACCGGAACCGAGGCGCTGTCGGTGTTCGCTCCGCTGGTCTCGACGGACGATGACGACGACTCCGCGGTGGACGATGACGACGACCCGCGCCTGGCGGCGATGCGCACGTCGCTGTCTGCGGCGGCCAGCCGATTCTTCGAGGGCACCGCGCCCGATTACCCCTACGGCGAGGCGCGCGAGTCGGAGACCGACGACCAGCAGGCGGACGATTCCGAGGGTCGGGACGAGTCGTCAGACGACCAGCCCGGGCACGGCGACGACCACCAGGGCGATCACGCCTGAGAGGACTCGCCTCCGAGCGCGCCGAGGTTCAAGGCGGGGCGGGGCCGCGGCATAGGCCGGCGGCGAGGCTTCTGGGTCGGGACGGGCGCCGTCGACGCGATGTCTGTGACGTCGGCGGGCTGCTCGGTGACCTCCAGGCGCAGCGCCTGGGTGAGGGCGAGTCCGTGCCGGGTGGTGAGGATCAGCCGCTGGTAGTCGTCGTCGCCTTCGAGATCGATGACCACTCCGGGGCGGTGCCGGCGGATCAGCACGAAGTCGGTCGTCCCGGCACCCCGCCAGGTGCCGGCCGCGAGGACGGCAGGGATGTGCGTTCCCGGGCTGCGGACTCCGCGCAGCCAGGTCCACGCGTCGTCGGTGAGCTGGACGCGGGTGATGTGCTCGCGCGCGATGCGCAGGTTGCCGCGATGAAACGTCGTCGCCTGCTCGATGGGAGACAGCACGATCTCGAGCTGCGTCTGATCAAGCAGGAGCGTCACCATGCGTCCAGTCTGCCAGCGGAGCGCCACGAGTTGCCTGCGACTTGCTCACAGGACGGCAACGATCCCGCAAACGAGCCTCAGACCGAAGCGGATGCCGCGGCGCGAGCAGCCGCAGGAAGCGCCGCCTCGATGGCCGCGAGCTCTGCCTCGCCGTGCGCGGCGGTGAGGAACCATGCCTCGAACACGCTCGGTGGGAGGGCGATCCTCTGCTCGCGCATGGCGTGGAAGAACGGCGCGTAGCGGAACGACTCCTGGGCCTGCGCCTGCGCATAGGTGGTGGGCACGGAGCCTGCGAACACGACGCCGAAGAGGTTGCCGGCTCGCGGCACGGCATGCACCACCCCGGCATCCGTCAGCGCGGCATCGAGGGCGTCCGCGACCCGCGCGGCGGCGGCGTCGACCGCGGCGTACACCTCGGGGGTGGCGAGCCGCAGGGTCGCGATGCCCGCCGCGACCGAGAGCGGGTTACCCGAGAGTGTGCCGGCCTGGTAGACCGGGCCGACCGGAGCGAGCATGTCCATGACGGCGGCGCGGCCGCCGAGCGCGGCGAGCGGCATCCCTCCGCCGACGACCTTGCCGAAGGTGATGATGTCGGGCTCGTACTGCTCGCCCGCCTGCTGCTGCAGCCCCCAGAAGCCGGCCGCATGCACGCGGAAGCCGGTGAGCACCTCGTCGAAGATCATGAGGGCGCCGTGCGCGTGGGCGGTGTCGGCGATGAGCTTGTTGAAGCCGGGCAGCGGCGGGACGACGCCCATGTTCGCCGATGCGGCCTCGACGATCACCGCGGCGATACGCTCGCCGTGCTCGGCGAACACGGTGGCCAGCGCGTCGGGGTCGTTGTAGTCGATGACGAGGGTCTGCGCGGCGATCGGCGCCGGCACGCCTGCAGAGCCCGGCAGGGCGAGCGTGGCGACGCCCGAGCCGGCCGCGGCGAGCAGCCCGTCGGAGTGCCCGTGGTAATGGCCCGAGAACTTGACGAGCAGGTCGCGCCCGGTGACGCCGCGGGCGAGGCGGATCGCGGTCATCGTGGCCTCGGTGCCCGTCGACACCAGCCGCACCCGCTCGACCGGCCGGACATCGCCGTGCCGCACCCGTTCGGCGATCAGCTGCGCGAGCTCGACCTCGCCCTCGGTGGGCGCACCGAACGACAGCCCTCGGGATGCCGCGTCCTGCACGGTCCGCACGACATCGGGGTGCGCGTGGCCGAGCAGCGCCGGACCCCACGAGGCGACGAGGTCGATGTACTCGGCGCCGGCGGCATCCGTCACCCGTGCGCCGTTCGCCGACGCGAGGAAGCGAGGCGTGCCGCCCACCGAGCCGTACGCCCGCACCGGCGAGTTCACCCCGCCGGGGATGACGGCGCGTGCGGTGTCGAACAGGGTCTCGTTGCGGTCGCTCATCGTGTCTCGTTTCGTCTCGTCGCTGCGCTCCTCGCTCAACGACCGGGAGGAGGGGGTCAGCGCTGGGCGAGCCAGCGGGCCGCTTCGACGGCCCAGTAGGTCAGCACGGCGTCGGCGCCGGCTCGGCGGATCGACAGCAGCGACTCCAGCACGGCAGCGCGGCGGTCGATCCAGCCGTTCGCGGCGGCTGCCTCGATCATCGCGTACTCACCCGAGACCTGGTACGCCCACACCGGAACGTCGACGCTGTCGCGCACCTCGCGCAGCACATCGAGGAACGCCATCGCGGGCTTCACCATGACGATGTCGGCGCCCTCGTCCTGGTCGACCAGCGCCTCGCGAACGCCTTCGCGCCGGTTGCCCGGGTCGAGCTGGTAGGTGCGCCGGTCACCCTGCAGCTGCGAGTCGACGGCCTCGCGGAACGGGCCGTAGAAGGCGCTGGCGTATTTGGCCGCATAGGCGAGCAGCAGCGTGTCGTGGAAGCCCTCGGCGTCGAGCGCCTGCCGTACCGCGCCGACCTGGCCGTCCATCATGCCGCTGAGCCCGAGCAGGTGCGATCCGGCGCGCGCCTGGGCGAGGCCCATCGCGACGTAGCGCTCCAGGGTGGCGTCGTTGTCGACGATGGGCTCGGTTCCCCGGCCCGTCGACGGGCTCAGGGACCCAGGGGTCAGCACCCCGCAGTGCCCGTGGTCGGTGAATTCGTCCAGGCACAGGTCGGTCTGCACGACGAGCGC
>JAPSIX010000047.1 GCA_031178475.1 Microbacterium sp.
TCGAAAACGTCGACCCGGTCGGCGTGCACACCGGAGACTCGATCACCGTCGCCCCGGCGCTCACCCTGACCGACCGCGAGTACCAGAAGATGCGCGACATCGGCATCGACATCATCCGTGCTGTCGGCGTGGACACCGGCGGCTGCAACATCCAGTTCGCCGTCGACCCGGCCAACGGCCGGATCATCGTGATCGAGATGAACCCGCGGGTCTCGCGCTCCAGCGCGCTGGCCTCGAAGGCGACCGGCTTCCCCATCGCGAAGCTGGCTGCCAAGCTCGCCCTCGGCTATCGCCTCGACGAGATCCCGAACGACATCACCGGGGTGACCCCGGCGAGCTTCGAGCCGACCCTCGACTACGTCGTGGTCAAGGTGCCCCGCTTCGCGTTCGAGAAGTTCCCGGCGGCCGACGCGACCCTCACCACCACCATGAAGTCCGTCGGCGAGGCGATGGCCATCGGCCGCAACTACACCACGGCGCTGCAGAAGGCGCTGCGCTCACTCGAGAAGCGCGGTTCGAGCTTCCACTGGGGCGAAGAGGATCGCACGGCCACCGAGCTCCTGGAGATCTCCCAGACGCCCACCGACGGCCGGATCGTCACGCTGCAGCAGGCGCTGCGCAAGGGCGCCACGGTCGAGCAGGCGTTCGAAGCGACCGCCATCGATCCGTGGTTCCTCGATCAGATGATGCTCATCAACGAGGTGGCCGAAGCCGTGCGCACAGCACCCGAACTCGACGAGCCGACCATCCGTCTCGCGAAGGAGCACGGGTTCTCTGACGCGCAGCTCGCGCAGCTGCGCGGGATGACCGAGGACGAGGTCCGCGGGATCCGTCACGGGCTGGATGTCCGTCCGGTCTACAAGACGGTCGACACCTGCGCCGGTGAATTCCCCGCTCTGACGCCGTACCACTACTCGAGCTACGACTTCGAGACCGAGGTCGAGCCCTCCGAGCGCACCAAGGTGGTCATCATCGGGTCCGGCCCGAACCGGATCGGACAGGGCGTCGAGTTCGACTACTCCTGCGTGCACGCGTCGTTCGCGCTGTCGGATGCCGGGTACGAGACGGTCATGGTGAACTGCAACCCCGAAACGGTGTCGACCGACTACGACACCTCCGACCGGTTGTACTTCGAGCCGCTGACCCTCGAGGACGTGCTGGAGGTTCTGCACGCCGAGGCG
This sequence comes from Microbacterium sp., assembly GCA_031178475.1. Lineage (GTDB taxonomy): Bacteria > Actinomycetota > Actinomycetes > Actinomycetales > Microbacteriaceae > Microbacterium. The sequence continues at coordinate 1,182 of JAPSIX010000047.1, forward strand.
CAGAGCGGCACGATCCTGGGCGTCGTATGCCAGCTGGGCGGCCAGACGCCGCTGGGCCTGGCGAAGGGGATCGAAGCCGCCGGCTACACGGTGCTCGGCACCAGCCCCGCCGCGATCGACCTCGCCGAGGAGCGCGAGCTCTTCTCACGCCTGCTGGACGACGCCGGCCTGGTCGCTCCGCGCAGCGGCACGGCGATCGACGTCGACGGAGCGGTGCGCATCGCGGAGGAGATCGGCTACCCCGTGCTCGTGCGCCCCAGCTACGTGCTCGGCGGCCGCGGCATGGAGATCGTTTACGGCACCGATGCGCTACGCGACTACTTCGTCCGCACCGCCGGCGAGGTCATCATCGAGGACGGCAAGCCGCTGCTGGTCGACCGGTTCCTCGACGACGCCATCGAGCTCGATGTCGACGCGCTGTACGACGGCAGCGAGCTGTTCATCGGCGGCGTCATGGAGCACCTCGAGGAGGCCGGCATCCACTCCGGCGATTCGAGCTGCACCCTCCCACCGGTCTCACTGGGCCGCAGCGACGTGGACCGCGTGCGCGAGGCTACCCTCGCCATCGCCGAGGGCGTCGGCGTGCGCGGGCTGCTGAACGTGCAGTTCGCGATCAGCGCCGGGGTGCTCTACGTGATCGAGGCCAACCCGCGCGCCAGCCGCACGGTGCCCTTCGTGTCGAAGGCGCTGGGCATTCCGATGGCGAAGGCCGCCAGCCGCATCATGGCCGGTGCGAAGATCGCCGAGCTGCGGGGCGAGGGCATGCTCCCCGAGCAGGACGGATCGCGGGTGCCGATGGACGCTCCCGTCTCCGTCAAGGAGGCGGTGCTGCCGTTCAAGCGGTTCCGCACCGCCGACGGCAAGACGGTGGACTCCGTGCTCGGGCCGGAGATGCGCTCCACCGGCGAGGTCATGGGCATCGACCGCGACTTCCCGACCGCCTTCGCCAAGAGCCAGGCGGCCGCGTACGGCGGCATGCCCACCTCGGGCACGGTGTTCATCTCGGTCGCGGACGCCGACAAGCGCGCCGTCATCCTGCCCGCTCACCGACTGCAGCAACTGGGCTTCTCGCTGGTCGCGACCGAGGGCACCGCCGAGATCCTCAGTCGCAACGGCATCAAGGTCACCGTGGTGGCGAAGTACAGCGACACGCAGGAGAGCGGTGAGCAGAACATCGTCGACCTGATCAACGACGGACGCATCGACATCGTCGTTAACACGCCGAGCGGTGGTGCGGCGCGAGCCGACGGGTACGAGATCCGCGCCGCGGCCGTCGCGGCAGACAAGGCGCTGTTCACCACCATCGCCGTGCTGGGTGCGGCGGTCAGCGCAATGGATGCCGCGGACGAGGGCTTCAGCGTGCGCAGCCTCCAGGAGTATGCACTCGACAGGGCGGCGACGGCGTGACGGACTCGTTCGGCTCGCGGTTGCGCGCGGCACTCGACCTGCGCGGCCCGCTGTGCGTGGGCATCGATCCGCACACCGCTCTTCTCGACGCGTGGGGACTCGGTCAGGATCCCGAGGGCGTGCGCGAGTTCGGTCTGCGGGTGGTGGATGCCGCGGCAGGCCGAGTAGGAGTCGTGAAACCCCAGGTGGCGTTCTACGAGCGGTTCGGCTCGCGGGGCTTTGCCGCACTCGAAGACGTGCTCTCTGCGGCGCGGGGCGCGGGGCTGCTCGTGATCGCCGACGCCAAGCGCGGCGACATCGGCTCGACCATGACCGGCTACGCCGACGCCTGGCTCGGGGAGGGGTCGCCGCTGGAGTCGGATGCCGTCACCGTGAGCCCCTATCTGGGGCCCGAGTCGCTGCGCGAGACGGTCACCGCCGCGGTGCGCGGCGGTAAGGGCCTGTTCGTGCTCGCTGCGACGAGCAACCCGGAGGCGGTCGCGCTGCAGACCGCGCGCACCGTGGACGTCGGCGCGACGGACGGGCAGACCGTGGCACAGCGGGTGGCCCGAGACGTCACGTGGCCCAACGGCTCGGCGGCGTTCGAGGGCGCTCTCGGCCCCATCGGGCTGGTGATCGGTGCGACTGTCGACCGCGACGAGCTGGGTCTGCCCGACGAGGTGCTCACGGGCACGCCGATCCTCGCCCCGGGGTTCGGCGCGCAGGGCGCCACGCCCGAGGATCTGACTCTCCGTTTTGGGACGCTGGCACCGAACGTGCTCGCCAATGAGAGCCGCAGCATCCTCGGCGGCGGCCCCGGACGGATCGCCGATACCATCGACGAACGAGCCGCACGATATCGGGAGGTGCTCAGTGCCTGAAGGACGGGTCGTCCCCGAGGTCGATCGCGCAGCTGCATCACGCCGGGCGCTGGAGCGCCGACGTGCACGCGCCGCGCTGAAGCGCGACCTCGCCACGCGCGTGGCCACCCCGCAGGACATCCTGCTCCGGGCCACCGATGATGCGGCATCCGATGCCGCGACGCTGCGAATCACCGACTTCCTGATGGCCCTGCCGGCGATCGGTGCGGGCAAGCGCGACCGCATCCTGCAGGAGCTGCACATCTCTCCGGTCAAGCGCCTGGGTGGACTCGGAGTCCGGCAGATCGCCGACCTGTCGGCGTGGCTCGATCGCCGTTTTCCTGTGAAGGCGCCCCGCGCGGGGCGCAGCCGCCTGCTCGTGCTCGCAGGACCGACCGCAGTAGGCAAGGGCACCGTCGCCGCGCACATCCGCGAGGCGCACCCCGAGATTCACCTGTCGGTCTCCGCCACCACGCGGCCACCGCGCCCGGGTGAGATCGACGGGGTGCACTACTTTTTCGTCGACGACGCCGAGTTCGACCGGCTCATCGCAGAAGAGCAGCTGCTCGAGTACGCCGTGGTGCACAACAAGCACCGCTACGGCACGCCACGCGGCCCCGTCGACGAGGCACTCGCGGCGGGGAAGACGGTCCTGCTGGAGATCGATCTGCAGGGCGCGCGACAGGTGCGCGCCGCCGAGCCCTCCGCCACGCTGATCTTCCTGCTGCCTCCGTCGTGGGACGAACTGGTGCAGCGACTGGTCGGCCGAGGCACCGAAGATGCCGAGGAGCGGGCCCGTCGGCTGCGCACCGCGCGGGTGGAACTGGCCGCGCAGAACGAGTTCGATTACCGCATCGTGAACGCCGACGTCGCCACGGCGGCGCGCGAGGTCGTAGAATTGTCCTCAGGCTTCGCGCGCTGACGGTCCCTGAGCCCGTCGAAGGGCCCGCGCTCGCACTCACCGACTTCGCGACGAACACGTCGCCAGATCAGGAGGTCCACCATGGCCGGACACCACACCAACGGAATCATCGATCCGCCGATCGACAACCTGCTCGAGCGCGTCGACAACAAGTACGAACTGGTCATCTACGCGGCCAAGCGCGCGCGCCAGATCAACGACTACTACTCCGACCTGCACGAGGGCAACCTGTTCGACAACGTCGGGCCGCTCGTCGACTCGTCCGTCGAGGACAAGCCGCTCACCATCGCGCTGCACGAGATCAACGAGGACAAGCTCCGCATCCGTCACACCGAGTGACGGGCGGGGCCGCTTCGATGAGCGCACTGCGCCTGTTCACATCCGAGTCCGTCACCGAAGGCCACCCCGACAAGATCTGCGACCAGATCTCGGACAGCATCCTCGACGGCCTGCTCGCCGTCGACCGCGACTCGCGGGTGGCGGTCGAGACCCTCGTCACCACGGGTCTCGTCCACGTGGCCGGCGAGATCCGCACCGAGGGCTACGTCGACATCCCCACGATCGTCCGCGACGTCGTGAACGGGATCGGATACACCTCGAGCGACACCGGGTTCGACGGCACGTCGTGCGGCGTCAGCGTGTCGGTGGGGGAGCAGTCCGGCGACATCGCGCACGGGGTCGACCAGGCCCAGGAGCAGCGTGACGGCGGATCGACCGACCCGCGCGACGAACTCGGCGCCGGCGACCAGGGCATCATGTTCGGCTTCGCCACCGACGAGACGCCGCAGTTCATGCCCATGGCGGCGTGGACCGCGCACCGCATCGCTGAGCGCCTCACCCAGGTGCGCCGCTCGGGCGAGCTGGGATTCCTGCGCCCGGACGGCAAGACCCAGGTCACCCTCGGCTACGACGGCTTCACCCCCAAGACCGTGGATGCCGTGGTGCTGTCCACCCAGCACCACCCGGACGTGTCGCAGGACGAGCTCAAGGCACGGGTGCGGGAGACGGTGATCGACCCGATCCTCGAGCAGACGGGCCTGGACCTCTCGCCGGAGCTGAAGTTCTACATCAACCCAGCCGGGCCGTTCGTCACGGGCGGCCCCAAGGGCGATGCCGGCCTCACGGGCCGCAAGATCATCATCGACACCTACGGTGGCGCCGCCCGGCACGGCGGAGGCGCGTTCAGCGGCAAGGACCCGTCGAAGGTCGACCGCTCGGGCGCCTACGCCATGAGGTGGGTCGCCAAGAACGTGGTCGCCGCCGGCCTCGCCCAGCGCGCCGAGGTGCAGGTGGCCTACGCCATCGGCGTCGCGCGCCCCGTCGGTCTGTACGTCGAGACGTTCGGCACCGGCCGTGTCGACGATGACGTGATCACTCGCGCGATAACCCACGTGTTCGACCTGCGCCCGCAGGCGATCATCGAGGAGCTGGATCTGCTGCGTCCGATCTACGCGCAGACCGCCGCATACGGGCACTTCGGCCGCGAGCTGCCCGACTTCACCTGGGAGCGCACCGACCGCGCCGACGAGCTGCGCCGCGCTGCCGGGCTCTGAGGACGCCGTGGCTGCCGGTAGCCGGCGCATCGCGCGGGTGCTCATCGATTCGCCGCTGCCGCAGCTGGACCGGCTGTTCGATTACGTCCTGCCCGACGCGCTCGGCGAGGTGACGCCGGGTGTTCGCGTCCGCGTGCCGCTGCGCACCGCGGGACGCGTCGTCGACGGCTACATCATCGAGATCGACGAGGAGGCCGATGCCGCCCGCGCCCTGTCCGAGGTGGAGAGCGTCGTATCCGCCGTGCAGGTGGTGCCCGACCGGCTGTACCGCCTCGCACGACGAGCCGCCGATCGCGCGGCCGGCTCGGCCTCAGACATCCTCCGTCTCGCCGTTCCCAAGCGTCAGGTCCGCGCGGAGAAGGCGTGGCAGCCGCCCTCCGCAGCACCCGCGCCGGATGCCGAGCAGCTGGCGCGTGCTGCCCAGGTGCTCGCAGAGTACGACGGACTGAGCGAGCTCATCGCCGGTGGCGGGCGCGCCGCTGTGGAAGCCATCCCCGGGCCCCAGGACGGTGGCCTGCCGCGATGGACCGCGATGTTCGCGGCCGCCGCAGCAGTCACCCTCGCCGGGGGCAGGTCGGCGATCCTCGTCGTGCCGGATCACCGCGACCAGGAGCTCGTCCTCGCCGCGCTGCAGGCTGTCGTCCCGGACGACGCCGTCGTGCGGCACGACGCGCGCCAGACGAACCCCGACCGCTATCGCGCGTTCCTGCGCACCCTCGCCGAGGCGCCATGCGTCGTCGTCGGCAACCGGTCGGCGGTCTATTCACCGGCGCAAGCCGGTCTGGTCGCGCTGTGGGACGACGGTGACCCGCTGCTCGCGGAACCGCTCGCCCCGTACGTGCACGCCAGGGACGCCGCTCTGCTGCGTCAGGAGCAGGAGGGCTCCGCTCTGCTGCTGGCAGCCCACAGCCGTTCCACGGATGCCGAAAGGCTCGTGCAGCACGGCTGGCTGCAGGACGTCACGGCCGTCCGTCGGGTGTTGCCGCGCGTGCAGCTGAGCACCCCGCAAGAACTGGAGCAGGCCGCTCAGCGGGTGCCCACCAGCGCATTCAACGCCGTCCGTGCCGCCACCGCCGAAGGACCGGTGCTCGTGCAGGTCGCCCGGCCGGGGTTCTCGCCGTCGCTGGTGTGCGCGCAATGCCGCACACCGGCGCGTTGCGCGCAGTGCGGCGGCCCGCTCGGCGCCCGCAGGCGGGGCGCGGTGCCGGTGTGCGGGTGGTGCGGCCGCTCGGCGCACGCGTGGCGCTGCCCGGAGTGCTCGTCGGAGCAGGTGCGGCTGGCGTCGTCGGGCACCGAGCGCACCGCCGACGAACTGGGTCGCGCTTTTCCCGGCATCCGGGTGATCGTCTCCGACGGCACCCACCCTGTCACCCACGTCGACTCCCGACCCGCCCTCGTGATCGCGACGCGCGGCGCCGAACCACTGGCGGAGGGTGGCTACCGCGCGGTGCTGCTGCTGGACGGAGCGCGGATGCTGCAGGCGCCCGATCTGCGCATCGGCGAGGCGTGCCTCCGCTGGTGGTCCAACGCCGCCGCCCTGGCCGCTCCCGGCGCCCCCGTGCACCTGGTCGGGGTGAACGGCCCGGCCGCGAAAGCGCTGGCGACGTGGAGCCAGGCTGCGTACGCGCGCGCCGAACTGGAGGAACGGGCGCCGCTGCACATGCCGCCCACCGCTCGCGTGGCGCAGATCGAGGGCATTCCGGCATCCGTCCGCACGGCGATCGCCGCCCTCGCCGAGATCGGCATCCCGGCCGCCGCGGTGCTCGGCCCCGTCCCGACCGCCGACGACGGCCGGGTGCGCGCCCTCGTCCGCTTCGCGTACGGCGCTGGGGCCGCCGTCGCCGCCACCCTGCGCGCCGCAGTCGTGGCCGACGCCGCACGCAGCAGGCGCGGCCGAGGCCGCACCGCCCGAGCCTCACTCTCGGTTCGCCTCGATATCCTCGAACCGGAGATCTGAGCTCCGACCACCCACCCCACCGGAGAACCTTCATGCGACTCGTCTTCGCCGGCACACCGGCCGTCGCCGTCCCGACTCTGCGCGCCCTCGCCGGCGAGCATGAGATCGTCGGCGTCATCACGCGCCCCGACGCGCCCCTGGGCCGCAAGCGCGTGCTCACCCCGTCTCCGGTCGCCGAAGCCGCAGCCGAACTCGACATCCCGGTCATCCGGGCGGCTCGTCTGGACGATGAGGCGACGGCGAAGGTCAGTGCCCTGCGACCGGAACTGGGGGTGATCGTGGCGTACGGCGGTCTGGTGCGCGAGCCACTGCTGTCGGCACCCGCGCGCGGCTGGATCAACCTGCACTTCTCCCTGCTTCCGCGTTGGCGGGGGGCTGCACCGGTGCAGCGCGCGCTCATCGCCGGCGACCCGCAGATCGGCGTCAGCGTGTTCCAGCTGGTGCCCGATCTCGACGCCGGCGACGTCTTCGCGTCTCGCCCGGTGGCCGTGGCCGAGGATGCGACAGCCGATAACGTGCTCGAGACGCTGGCGGAAGACGGCGCCGCCCTCACCCGTGATGTCGTCGCCGCCATCGAGCGGGGGGCGGCCGCCGCCGTGCCCCAGTCCGGCGAGGTCACCCTCGCGCCGAAGCTGACGCTCGAGGACGGCCGGCTGGAGTGGACCCAGTCTGCGTCTTCGGTGTTCGCGCGCTTCCGCGGCGTCACACCCGAACCCGGCGCGCACACCACCATCGGCGGCGCACGCGTGAAGATCCTGGCCGCCGCCCCGGCCGAAGAAGGCGAGCACCTGGATCCCGGCGACATCCGCGCCGTCAAGCACGGCATCCTGATCGGCACCGCCACCCGGCCGCTGCTCGTCACCCGGGTGCAGCCGGCAGGCCGCGGTGCCATGAACGCCGCCGACTGGTGGCGCGGTCAGCGTGGCGCCGAGACCTTGCGAGCAGGATCGTGAACGCCTCCCGACGCGCCGCCCCGCGCGGAACGACGTCGGTGCAGCCCGCGCGGCGCATCGCGTACGACGTGCTGCGTGCGGTGAGTGAATCCGACGCGTACGCCAACCTGCTCCTTCCCACGGCCATCGCCGACGCCGGCCTCAGCGGGCAGGACGCGGGCCTGGCCACCGAGCTGACCTACGGCACGCTGCGCCGCCGCGGCACCTACGACGCGATCATCCGGCACGCCTCGGGTCGCGACATCGCCGAGATCGATCCGGCGGTGCTCGACGCGCTGCGCCTGGGCGCCCATCAGCTGCTGGCCACCCGCGTCGCGCCGCACGCCGCGGTCAACGAGTCGGTCGCGCTCGTCTCGGCCGGGCAGGGACGCGGCGCCGCGGGATTCGCCAACGCCGTGCTGCGCCGCATCGGCCGCGACCCCGCTGACACCTGGCAGACCCGCATCGAGGATGGCGCAAGATCCGACGACGAGCGCCTGGCCCTGCGCACCGCGCATCCTGTCTGGGTCATCAGGGCCATGCGCCGTGCTCTCGCCGCGGAGGGGCGCGCCGACGAGCTCGACGCGCTGCTCGCTGCCGACAATGTCTCACCCGAGGTCACGCTCGTCGCGCTTCCCGGGCTGGCGTCACGGGGCGAGCCCGCCAGGCCGTACGCGCCCACAGCGTTCGGCTCACCGGCCGGCGACCCGCGACAGGTCACCGGCTCGTCGCGCGGTACCGTCCGGGTGCAGGACGAGGGCTCGCAGCTCGTCGCGCTCGCCCTCGCCGCCGCCGCGCCGGTGCGCGCGGGGGAGCGCTGGCTCGATCTGTGCGCGGGGCCGGGCGGCAAGACCGCCCTGCTCGCGGCGCTGGCCGACCGCGACGGAGCCCGCGTGGAGGCGAACGAGGTCGTGCCCGCCCGGGCCGGACTCGTCCGCAATGCCCTGCGGCCGCTCCCCGTCGAGGTGCCCGTACACGTCGCGGACGGCCGCGAGTTCGCTGCGCAACATGCATCGTCGTTCGATCGCATCCTCGTCGACGCACCATGCACCGGGCTGGGAGCGCTGCGGCGACGCCCCGAGGCGCGCTGGCGCAAGTCGCCGGCCGACGTCGCCGAGCTCGTGGAACTGCAGACCGAGCTGCTGGATGCCGCGGTCTCGGCGCTCGCGCCGGGTGGCATCGTCGCGTACGCGACCTGCTCGCCGCACCTCGCCGAAACCGCCGGGGTGGTGTCGGAGGTGCTGCGCAGGCGCGACGACCTCATCGAGCTCGACGCACGTGCGGTGCTGACCGAGGTATCCGTCTCGCCCATCGATCTCGCCGGGGAAGGCGTCGGTGCGCAGCTGTGGCCCCACCGGCACGGAACCGACGCGATGTACCTCGCCCTGCTGCAGCGCGGTCCGCACAACGGCGCGGACACGTGAGGCAGGATGGAGCCGTGACACTTCCCGCCGCGCCGCGCATCAATCCCAGCATCCTGGCCGCCGACTTCGTGAACATGCAGTCCGAGCTCGCCCGGATCGCGGCGGCCGACTTCGTGCACGTCGACGTGATGGACAACCACTTCGTTCCGAACCTCACGTTCGGTCCGCAGATGGTGGAGCGGATCCAGGCCACCAGCCCGATTCCGCTCGACGTGCACCTCATGATCACCGACCCCGACCGATGGGCGCCGGAGTACGCCGAGCTGGGGGCCGCGAGCGTGACGTTCCACCTCGAGGCGGCAGGCGACCCGGTGGCGCTCGCCCGGCGGCTGCGCGACATCGGCGCCCGAGCGGGCGTGGCCATCAAACCTGGTACGGCGGGCGACGCGCTTCACGACATCCTGGACGAGTTCGACCAGATCCTCGTGATGACCGTCGAGCCGGGCTTCGGCGGGCAGGGCTTCATGCCCGAGACCATGCCGAAGCTGCGTGCCCTGCGCGACGAGGCCCGCCGCCGTGGTTCGGACGTGTGGTTCCAGGTCGACGGCGGCATCTCCCTCGACACGATCTCGCAGGCGGCGGCTGCAGGCGCCGACACGTTCGTGGCCGGCTCAGCGGTGTACGGCGCCGACGACATCGAGGCGGCCGTCACCGGTCTTCGCGAGCGCGCGCGAGCGGCTAGCCTGGAGTCGTGAAGACTTTCGACGAGCTGTTCGCCGAGCTCAGCGCCACTGCCGCAGCGCGGCCGGAGGGCTCGGGAACCGTCGCGCAGCTGGACCGCGGAGTGCACGCCATCGGCAAGAAGATCGTCGAAGAGGCGGCCGAGGTCTGGATGGCCGCGGAGTACGAGTCCGACGAGAACGCCGCCGAGGAGATCTCCCAGCTGCTGTACCACCTGCAGGTGATGATGCTGGCGAAGGGGATCACCCTCGAGGACGTCTACCGACATCTGTGAACGCGTCCCGCTCCGACCGTTCGATCAGGAAGACCCCCATGCTGCGCATTGCCGTTCCCAACAAGGGCTCGCTCTCAGAGACCGCCGCCGACATGCTCGCCGAAGCCGGCTACGCCGGTCGTCGCGACACGAAGACCCTGCACCTCATCGACGCCGACAACGACGTCGAGTTCTTCTTCCTGCGCCCGCGCGACATCGCCACATACGTCGCCTCGGGCGCGCTCGACGTCGGCATCACCGGCCGCGACCTGCTGCTCGACGTGCGTCAGGAGGACGCCCGTGAGATCGAGGCGCTCGGATTCGCGCGGTCGACCTTCCGCTTCGCCGGTCCGCCAGGACGCTTCACCTCGGTGGAGCAGCTGCAGGGTGTGCGGGTCGCTTCGGCGTACCCGGGTCTCGTGGACGACTTCCTGCGCGAGCAGGGAGTGCAGGCGGAGCTCGTGCCCCTGGACGGTGCCGTGGAGTCCGCCGTGCGTCTGGGCGTCGCTGACGTGATCGCCGACGTGGTCGAGACGGGAACCACGCTGCGCCAGGCGGGGCTGGAGATCTTCGGCCCGGTGATCATCGAGTCGGAGGCGGTGCTGATCAGTCGCCCCGGTGAAGCCGAGGGCACCGAGACGCTGCTGCGTCGGCTGCGCGGAGTCATGGTCGCCCGGCAGTACGTGCTGCTCGACTACGACCTGCCGGCCGACCTCGTCGATCGCGCCGTCGCCATCGCGCCGGGCCGCGAGTCGCCGACGATCTCGCCACTGCGTGATGAGAAGTGGGTCGCCGTGCGGGTGATGATCCCGCGCCGCCGGGTGAACAAGATCATGGATGCGCTGTACGACCTCGGCGCCCGCGCGATCCTGGTCACCGAGATCCACGCGGCGAGGCTGTGATGGCACTCGCCGCACGCGTCATCCCCTGCCTGGATGTCGCCGCCGGTCGCGTGGTCAAGGGCGTGAACTTCCAGAACCTCCGCGACATGGGCGACCCCGTCGAACTCGCCGCGCACTACGCGGCCCAGGGTGCCGATGAGATCACCTTCCTCGATGTCACCGCCACGGTCGACGAGCGCGCCACGATGTACGACGTGGTGCAGCGCACAGCCGAGCACGTCTTCGTGCCACTGACCGTCGG
>JAPSIX010000222.1 GCA_031178475.1 Microbacterium sp.
GCCGGCGACCGGCGTCGCAGCGGCTCTGCCAGCGGGCTCGGCGCGAGCGTGTAATCGAACGCCTCGCCTGCGGCATCCGACGCCCCACGCCGCCGCTTGACGGCGAGCATCGCGCGCGCTGCGGGCGCCCCGATCGCGTAGGCGACCGCCCCGGCGACCGTGCGGTCCTCACGACCAAGCACGCTCTTGCGGTGCCACGCCGCGTGCAGTGCTCCCCCGCGCGGCCGCGGCACGGTGCGCGCCGGAAGCAGGCCCCGCCGGCGCAGGGCGACCAGCCGCTGCGCCTGCTCCCACCAGGTCGACTCGCGGGGGTCGTGGAAGTAGTTGGCTGCGGCCCAGCGCGGATCCGGATGCCGGAATCGCCGGGCGATCACGTCGTCGGCGCCGCCCAGCACGCCGCTCTCCACGAACACGGTGTTGAGCAGGGAGCGGTCGACTCCGAACGAGTCGAGGGCGATCACCGGGACGCCGTGGGCCATCGCCTCGATCGCGGCGGTCGAGCTCACCGTCACGAGACCGTCGGCGTTCTCAAGCGCCGAGGCCATCGGTTCGTACGAGAAGACGAGGTTGTCCGGCGCGTTCTCGAGCAGCTCGACGTACCCATCGCGTTCGGCGTGCGCCTCGGCTTCGCCCGGTCGCGAGCGCAGCTTCACCACGACCCGCCGGCCGGGGTCGGCGACCGCGGCGTAGCGCAGGATCTCCGCGATGCGGCGACGGTCGTCCCGACTGCGGGGTACCAGCGCCTGCGCGGCGAACACCAGGTCGGTCCCGGCGGCGGTCGCGGATGCACCGCGCCGGCGTGCGAACGGCAGCGTGGCGAGCGCGATCGGCACGGTCACACCGATCTGCCGTCCGAGCCGGGAGTACGCCGCGACCTCACGTCGCGAGTGCACCACCATCAGGTCGCAGTGCCGGCGGTACTCGAGCGCACCGCGCAGCGCCGGGATCGACATCCCCGGCATCCCGCTGACCACGACCGGGCGGCGGCTGAGCCGGTCGATCTCGCTTCCCAACAGTCGTACGAACGGTGCGCGGCCGGCGAGGACGACGACGTCGGGTCGGTCGCGACCCAGCCAGGCCGTGACTTCGGCGAAGGCGAGGCGGGTGACGGATGCTGCATCCTGGGCGAACCGGGTGCCGGCCAGAGCGGCATCCTTCTGCGCATCGCTGACCGTCAGCGGGGTGCGCACGAGCAGCAGGTGCCGGCTGATGTCGGGCACCTGATCGATGAGCGCCGCCGACCACTTGACGAACGAGTCGGCGTCGGCGATGGCGACCACCCGCAGACGAGGGGCGCGGCTGCCGGGGTACGTCATGCGCCGACCCGTCGCAGCTTGGCCATGGGGGCGAGCTCGCCCGGATACACGCGCTTCACGCCGTCGCCGAGTGCCTGCTCGATGACGCGGATGTCGCGCACGAGTCGCTCGAGGCCACCCGGCTCGAGGGAGGCCGCGTGGTCGGAGCCCCACATCGCGCGGTCGAGGGTGATGTGCCGTTCGACGGCGACGGCGCCGAGGGCGACGGCGGCGAGCGAGATCTGCAGACCGCGCTCGTGCCCGGAGTATCCGATCGGCACACCGGCGTAGCGGTCGCGCAGCGTGCCGATCATCTTCAGGTTCGCCTCGCCCGGCTCCATCGGGTACGTGGAGGTGGCGTGCATGAGGACGGTGCGGTCGGTGCCGAGCGTGTCGAGCGCCCGGTCGATCTGCTCGATCGTCGACATCCCGGTGGAGAGGATGACCGGTTTGCCCGTGTCGCGCAGGGCGAGCAGCAGGCCGGTGTCGGTGAGGCTGGCCGACGCGACCTTGTGCGCCACCGCGTTCAGCTCTTCCAGGAAGGCGACGCTGGGCACGTCCCACGGCGAGGCGAACCAGTCCAGCCCGCAGAGCGTGGCGTAGTCGCCGATCTCGATGTACTGGTCGCGGTCGAGCTCGACGCGGCGTCGATAGTCGAGGTAGCTCATCGTTCCCCACGGCGTCTCACGCGGCACGTCGCGCATGTGCTCGGGGGTGGCGATCTCGGGCGTGCGCTTCTGGAACTTCACGGCATCCGCGCCCGCCGCGCGCGCCACGTCGATCAGCCGCTTGGCGATCTCGACGTCGCCGTTGTGGTTCAGGCCGACCTCGGCGATGACATAGGTGGGGTGGCCTCCGCCGATCACGCGGCTTCCGATGGTGACGGTCATGACTCCGGTCTACGGGCGCCAGGTGAACCCACAGCGTCCTGTCGATGACCGCCGGAGGACCGGATGACGACGTTCTCGTCTGCAGCCAGCATCCTCTCGATCACCTCGCGCACCGCCCCTTCGCCGCCGCGCCGGGTGAGCACGACGCGTGCGGCGGCCTTCACGGCGGGATGCGCGTTCGCCACCGCCACCGGCCAGCCGACGAGGCCGAGCGCACCCAGGTCGTTCACGTCGTTGCCGACGTACGCGATGTCGGAGAGCGGGAGCCGCTGGTCGGCCGCCCACGCGGCGAGCGCGACCGTCTTGTCGTCGACCCCATGCAGCACGGGCACCCGCAGCTTCTCGGCCCGGCGGGCGACGACCGGGTTCTGCTCGGTGGAGAGGATGAGCATCGGGATGCCGGCGCGGCGCAGCCGCGAGACGCCCATGCCGTCCTCCCGGCTCACCCGCACCGACTCACGCCCCTCACTGTCGACGGTGGCGGTGTCGTCGGTGTGCACGCCGTCGAAGTCGGTGACGAGCGCGGCGGCCGGAATCGGCTGCGGCGCGGATACCGCGGAGGCGAGCATCTCGGCGACCGCCAGCTGCCCCTCGTCGTCGATCTCGATCGCCGAGCTCTCGGGCACCTCGACGATGCCGATCCGGCCGAAGAACCGGTGGCGCGCTTGCCGGAAGGCTTCGGCCCCGAACACGTAGAACGCCCCGGTCTCCAGATAGTGCGGGTCCCGGTCCTGCCGTCGCGGGCGATGGGCGGGGTCGTGGTTGATGCCGGTGGCGTGGCCGTCGGCATCCTTGCCCCAGAGGAACCCGAAGGTGGGGACGGCCGAGAAGGCGCTGTCGTATCGGCCCTCGCGCACGCCGACGACCGCCTCGGCGATGCCGTCGCTGGGAATGAACGGCGAGGTCGCCTGCACGAAGACGACGGTCGCGACGCG
>JAPSIX010000223.1 GCA_031178475.1 Microbacterium sp.
CCGGCGGCGTCGGCCAGCTCGGTGAGCGAGTCGATCGGGGCGTCGGCGTTCACGGCGATGGTGAGCTTGGCGTCCTCGTTCCAGGCGCCCAGGTCCTCGATGTCCTCGCCGTACTCGGCGAAGTACGACTCGTGGGTGTAGGGCAGCCAGCCGTCGAGGGCCAGGTCGTAGTCGCCCTTGGCCACTCCGGCGAAGACCGGTCCGGCGTCGGCGTACTCGAGCTCGACGTTGTAGCCCTCGTCCTCGAGCACGAGCTTCCACAGGTACGAGGCCGCCTCGCCCTCGGGCCAGCCGTTGAAGACGCCGATGGTGATGTCCTTCGACGCGGCCGCGTCTCCGTCACCGCCTGCCTCGTTGCTGCTGGAGCATCCGGCCAGCGCGAGCATGGCGGTGGTGCTGAGCGCCATGGCTCCGAGAAGGTGTCGCTTGTTCATGTCGTTCCTTTCCTCCCGCGTGCTGTGGCGCGGGTGTTGGGGATGACCGCGGGGTGCCGCGGTCCGTCGGCGCGCACAGGCGCGCCTCGGTCTGGGTGGAGCCGTGGCTCTCAGGCGGTGGGGGCGGGCGCAGCGTCCCGCTCGGTCGCCGTCTGGTCGGATGCCGTGGCTGCGTTGTTCGTCGAGGAGGAGCGGCGCTTGCGCGTGCCGCGCCCGAAGCCGCCGGTGATCCGGTCGAGGATCATCGCGATGACGACCACGGCGATGCCCGCCTCGAAACCGAGCGGGATGTTCACCGAGCTCAGCGCCTGCACGATCGGCCGGCCGAGGCCGGGTGCGCCGACCATGCTGGCGATCACCGACATCGACAGCGAGAGCATGATCACCTGGTTGACGCCGGCCATGATCGACGGCATCGCCAGCGGAAGCTGGATCTGCCGCAGGA
Source organism: Microbacterium sp. (assembly GCA_031178475.1). Lineage (GTDB taxonomy): Bacteria > Actinomycetota > Actinomycetes > Actinomycetales > Microbacteriaceae > Microbacterium. Next base: position 880 of record JAPSIX010000223.1, read on the forward strand.
TGCGACCGGGGGTGGCGCCGAACGCGTTGCCCGCCTCGACGACCTCGGGGTCGACGCCGCGGATGCCGAGTTCGGTGAGCCGCACGCCGGGGGCGACGGCGAACATGATCGTCGCGACGATGCCGGGCACCGGCCCGACACTGAACAGGAAGATCGCCGGCAGCAGGTAGACGAACGCCGGCATGGTCTGCAGGAAGTCCAGGATGGGCCGCACGACGTTCGACACGGTCTGCGAGCGCGCCGCCCAGATTCCCAGCGGAATGGCGATCGCCGTGGCGATGAGCACCGCGACGACGGTGAGCGCCAGGGTGAGCATGGCGTTCTCCCATTGCGCCACCGTCATGATCAGCGCGAGCCCGACGACGGTGCCGAGGGCGAGCTTCCACCCCTTCGCGAGGAAGGCGATGCCGGCGAGCACGATGATCACGGCCCAGCCGGGAGGGGCGGTGAACACCCAGGTCGCCACGTCGTAGATCGCCGTGAACAGGGTGGCGATGGCGTCGAACAGCCAGCCGAGGTGATCCTGCAGGAAGTTGATGAACTCCTTGACGAGGGAGCCGAGCGGAATGCGGGCGCCGTCGGTGAGCCACGAGACGATGTTCATCAGCGCACGCTCCCTTCTTCGACGGCCTCGGCGTGCACGGCGGAGTCGGCCATCTCGTCGACCAGCGGCGTGAACTCGGCGACCATTTCGAGCGGTGTCTGGATGATCGGCATCTCCCTCGTCGTCGGAGGCACGTTGCCGAGCGCGGCGAGCAGCGTGACACGCGGGATGACCCCGATCAGGCGACGGTTCTCGTCGACGACGGCGAGCGGCACGGGCGTCTCGACAGCGCGCTCGACGATGTCGGTGAGCAGGTCGTCGGGTCCGACCGTGAGCACCGAGGTGTCGACGATGGACCGCAGATCGGTGGTGCCGGCCTTGACGGCCCGGATCACGGCGCGGTCGGTGACCGCGCCGACCAGGCGCCGGTTCTCGACGGCGAAGATCGCGCTGACCTGCTCTTCACGCAGCACGCGCAGCGCGCCGCGCACGCCCGCGGAGAGCGGCACCGTGAGGTGCGGCGGCTCCATGACGGCGCTGGCGGTGAGCACGCGGGTGCGGTCGACGTCCTGCACGAACTGGGCGACGTAATCGTTCGCCGGGTCGGTGAGGATCTCCTCGGGGGTGCCCTGCTGCACGATGCGTCCGTCGCGCATGACGGCGATCCGGTCGCCGAGGAACATCGCCTCGTTCAGGTCGTGGGTGATGAAGATGATCGTGCGGCCGAGTTCCTGCTGCAGCTCGACGAGCTGCTCCTGCATCTCGCGACGGATCAGCGGGTCAAGGGCCGAGAAGGCCTCGTCCATGAGCAGGATGTCGGTGCCGGCGGTCAACGCGCGAGCCAGGCCGACGCGCTGGCGCATGCCGCCGGAGAGCTCGCTCGGGTAGGCGTCGGCACGGTCGCCCAGGCCGACCTTGCCGAGGATCTCGCGAGCCCGCTCCAGACGCTCGGCCTTGCCGACGCCCTGGATCTCGAGCGCGTAGGCGGCGTTGTCGATGACGGTGCGGTGCGGCAGCAGCGCGAAGTGCTGGAACACCATCGACACCGACCGGCGGCGGATGTCGCGCAGCTCAGCGCCGGATGCCGTGGTGACATTGCGCCCTTGGATGCTGACCTCGCCCGCGGTGGGTGCGAGCAGTCCGTTCAGCATCCGGATGATCGTCGACTTGCCCGATCCGGACAGGCCCATGATCACGAAGATCTCACCGCGGTTCACGGTGAAGCTGGCGTCGATGACGGCGGCGGTGCCGGCATCCGTCACCTGGGTTCGGGTTTCACCCGACTTCAGTCGTCGGACAGCCTGCTGTGGATTGCGGCCGAATACTTTGTAGAGATTGCGTGCTTCTAGGGCAGTTTGGGACACGTTTCCCCCGCGGCTCACCGATTTTTCGGGTCTCGGTGGGCCCACTTCGGTTACGCCCGGGTGGTGATCGCAAGGCCGCATGGCGGATGCCGTGCAGACGGCGCAGGCGCCGGATTTCGGATCCGGGCATGATCACCGACCGTACGCCCGCGTCACTCGATTTTGCACAGCGTGAGGACGCGGCCGCGGACTGGTCTTGGGCCGTAAGGCCACAGTCCAACGTAACGAGTGGCTGATCCGGTGGCAAATCGGAGTTCGCACTTTCGCGTGAGCACCAGGAGTTCTCGGCGTGTCGGCGCTCTGTCAGTCGCGGCGGATGCTGCGGGTCACGGT
>JAPSIX010000224.1 GCA_031178475.1 Microbacterium sp.
AGGAATCCCTCCGGGTCGGGCTTGGACGCCGTCACGCTCTCGGCGGTCACCCTCAGGCGCGGCAGGGAGAGGCCGGCCGCCTGCATCCGCGCGGTCATCAGCTCGACATTCGCCGAGGTGACGATCGCGTGCGGCACGTCCGCGAGGGCCGCGAGCAGTCCCGCCGCACCGTTGATCTCCACCACGCCGTCCACATCAGCGCTCTCGCGGGCGAGCATCTGCTCGTTCTCGACGAGGTTGATCGCATGGTCGCGCTCGGGCAGCAGGATCGCCATGCTCTGGTGCCCCTGGCGGCCGTGCACGACCTCCAGCACGCGCGCCTCGTCGAGCCCGTGCGGCTTCGCCCACTCCAGCCACAACCGCTCGACGACCGCCGTCGAGTCGACGAGAGTGCCGTCCATGTCGAGGAGGACGGCGCGGGCGCGGATGCTGTGAGCCATGCCCTCAGCCTAGGCCGCGGCGCTCCGCCCCCCTGCTGTCCAGACCTCGTGAAGCCAAGCCTGCGCCTTCGTGGCCTATCCGCGACAGACGAGCGCCGTCATCAGGTCAGCGGCCGCCGCCTCGTCGAGTCCCGAGCGGTCGAGGCGCTCCCAGCTCCAGAACTGGAGAGCGAGGTCGAGGAGCGCGCGGGAGTCAGGCTCGGGGAATCCTTCCGACAGCGCGCCGGCGAGGTCGGCGAGCATGCGGTCGGAGGACTGCGCCATCCACGCGTCCAACTCGGGCACCGTCGTGCGTTCGCCGTGCAGGCGTCGCAGCATCGGCGCGGTCTCGCGGTACCAGTGGTAGAGCTCCGTCAGGACGCCCCGCACGCGTCCCGCGGGATCCTCACTCGCGAGCGCCGCCCCGAGATCGGGGACCGGATGCTCGGTCAGCCAGTGCGCGCTGCACGCGGGCAGCAGTGACTCCAGGTTCGGGAAGTTGTTGTAGACGGTCAGGCGCTGCACGCCGGCTCGCCTGGCGATGTCGGCGACCGTGGTCTTCCCGACCCCCACCTCCTCGTGGAGTGCTGCTGCGGCGCCGGCGATCCGGGCGCGGGTCTGCTGTTGCGCGGTCGCCCGGGCCTTGAGCTCATACTTCCGAATTTGGGTTGACATGGTGTTCATCGATGCTACCGTAGGTCAATTACTGAACACCATGTTCAATGAAAAGGAGATGCAGCATGGCCATCCAATCCACGCCACGGGTCGTCCGCGCGGTCGACGGACGGGCGGGCAGCCTCGGCTCGATCGGAGTGCGCTTCGTCATCGACGCTGAGGAGACGGACAAGCAGGGATTCTCGCTGGTGGAGCATCCGATGCCCCCAAGGGCGCTGGCCGCTCCCTTGCATCGGCACAGCCGCGAGGACGAGTACACCTTCGTGCTCGAGGGCCGGATCGGCGCACTTCTCGGTGACGACGTCGTCTACGCCGATGCCGGGGACCTCGTCTTCAAGCCCCGCGGACAATGGCACACCTTCTGGAACCCAGACGACACGCCGTCCAGGGCGTTGGAGATCATCGCCCCCGGCGGATTCGAGGACTTCTTCGAGGACCTCATCGACGCAGAGCCCGGTGACTCGTCGGAGCTGGAGTGGCTCGCAGCGCTGGGTGCGCGCTACGGCGTCGAGTTCGACTTCGAATCCGTTCCGAGTCTCTGTGAGCGGTTCGGCGTGCGACTCGGATAAGTCCCCCGTCGCGGTCGACGCCCGCGGTTGCGGCGATGTCGCCGCACGCCGCGTACCCTTGTATGCATCCCCCGCAACTCACCCGGCAATCGCGCGCCGGAGCCTTCCCGCGCGCCATCACCATGCAAGGACGCACATGGACGACTTCGCGGCGCACCGCGACGACTGGAACAGCAAGCAGGAGATCGCCGAGCGGATGATCCCGCTCATCGGGGGTCTCAACCGCGACCACGACGTGGTCACGTCCCTGCACGGACATCGGCTGCTCGGGCTGTCGGCGACCGGCATCCTCGAGGTGCACCAGCGCGTCGCGCAACTCGGCCACGGGCTGGTCGATATCGAGGACGCCCTGGTGATGCTCGAGGCGCTGTGTGAGCTCGGGCCCGGCGCAGCGTCACTCGACGTGGCGCGTCTCGTCGAAGGTCACGCGGCCAGCGACCGGTCGCTGCCCGACTACCTCCGCGAGGTGCTCGCGCCGGCCCTCGCCGCCGCCCCCGCCGAGCCGACGGATGTCGTGCTGTACGGCTTCGGCCGCATCGGACGCCTCCTAGCCCGCATCCTCATCGCCCACACCGGCGGCGGCAGCGGACTGCGCCTGCGCGCGATCGTCGTGCGTCGCGGATCCGACAACGATCTGGTCAAGCGCGCCTCGCTGCTGCTGCGCGACTCGGTGCACGGCCGCTTCGAGGGCACGGTGACCGTTGACGAGGCCGCCTCACAGATCATCGCGAACGGCACGCGCATTCACGTCATCTACTCCGACGACCCCGCATCCGTCGACTACACCGCCTACGGCATCCGCGACGCCATCGTCGTCGACAACACCGGACGCTGGCGCGACGAGGCCGGCCTGAGCCGCCACCTCGAGTCGGAAGGCGTCGCCCGGGTGCTGCTGACCGCGCCGGGCAAGGGCGAGCTGAAGAACATCGTGCACGGCATCAACCACGACACCATCGAAGACGACGATCGCATCCTGTCGGCCGCGTCGTGCACGACCAACGCGATCACCCCGGTGCTGAAGGCCGTCGACGAGGCCTACGGCATCGTGCGAGGGCACGTCGAGACGGTTCACTCGTTCACGAACGACCAGAACCTCATCGACAACTTCCACACCGGCGACCGTCGCGGCCGTTCGGCCGTGCTGAACATGGTGATCACCGAGACCGGCGCGGCGAAGGCCGTCGCGCGGGCGCTGCCCGAGCTGGCGGGCAAGCTGACTGGCTCGGCGATCCGCGTACCCACCCCTGACGTGTCGCTGGCCGTGCTGCATCTGAGCCTGCAGAACCCGGCCACGAAGGACGAGCTGAACGACTACCTCCGCCGGGTGTCACTGCACTCGAAGCTGCGTCAGCAGATCGACTACGTCGAGTCACCCGAGGTCGTCTCCACCGACTTCGTCGGCTCGCACCGCGCCGGCATCGTCGACGGTCTGGCGACCATCGCCAACGACTGCGAC
>JAPSIX010000225.1 GCA_031178475.1 Microbacterium sp.
GCCGAGGTGTTCGGCGCACTCATCAACGCGATCATCCTCATCGCGTTGATGGTGCTCGTCGGCGTGCAAGGCGTGAGCCGTCTCGTCGATCCGGGTGACGTCGAGGTGCAGGGGCCGGTGATGCTCGTCGTCGCGGTCGTCGGCCTGCTGGCGAACGGCTTCTCGATGTGGCTGCTGAGCGCGGCGCAGAAGAAGAGCATCAACGTGCGCGGCGCGTACCTCGAGGTGATGGGCGACCTCATCGGCTCCGTGTTCGTCATCGCCGCCGCGGTCATCATCGTGACGACAGGATGGATGCCGGCGGATGCCATCGCGTCGCTGATCATCGCGGCCATGATCCTGCCGCGGGCGATCTCGCTGCTGCGCGAAGTGTTCTCCGTCCTCGCCGAGTCGGCCCCGAAGGGTACGGCGGTGAGTGAGATCCGCTCCCACCTCGAGGAGTATCCGGGCGTCATCGACGTTCACGACGTGCACGTGTGGCAGCTCACCCGCGGGGCGCCCGTGTTCACCGCGCATGTGACGGTCGAGGCGGCGGTGTTCGCGGACGGCCGATCGGCAACGCTGCTGAGCGAGCTGCATGCCTGCCTGGCGGATCACTTCGACGTGGAGCACTCGACGTTCCAGCTCGAACGGGACGGCCCGGCTCGCTGCGAGGCTACCCACCCCTGACCGTCTTCAGCTCTCGCGACGCACCTCGCCGGGTGATTTGTCCGCGCGCAGCCCGCGCCAGCGCGGGTGGCGCAAGATGCCGGCCGGCGTCCACTCGCCGAACTCCACCTCTCCGACCAGCTCGGGCCGCACCCACTGCGCGTCCCGCGCCTCCGGACGCGGCACCCCTGCCACAGCGGGGCTGTCTGTGCGCAGTGGTTCCAGCCGGGCGCTCAGATCGCGCAGCATCCGGTCGGTGAACCCGGTGCCGACCTTGCCGATGTAGCCGAGGTCTCCTTCCGCATCCGGCACCGCGAGCAGCAACGAGCCGATCGTGCCGCCGCGGTTGCCGCTGCCGGGTCGGATGCCGACGATGACCGCGTCCTGCGTACGGGTGTTCTTCAGCTTCAGCCACGACGACGATCGCGCGCCGGGCCGGTACGCCGAGTCGGGATCCTTCGCCACGACACCCTCCAACTCCCGCTCGCGGCTGAGGTCGAGCGCGGCGTCGAGGTCATCGAAGACGGGAGGCACCTGCACGGGAGCGTCGAGGTCGGCGGCGAGCTGCTCGAGCAGTTCACGGCGCTGCCGCAACGGCATCCGGGTGAGGTCGTGACCGTCGAGGTGCAGCAGGTCGAACAGCATGTAGGAGACGGGATTGCGCACCACCTCCCGCTCGATCTCGCGAGGCTTGCCGAGGTGCATCCGTCCCTGCAGACGCGAGAAGCTGGGCCGCCCTTCCGCGTCGAACGCGACGATCTCGCCATCGACCACGGCATCCGTCGCGGGCAGGTGCGGGGCTCCGTCGGCGGTCAGTTCGGGGTAGCGGGCCGTGATGTCGTTGCCGCTGCGGGCGTGCAGGGTCATGCGCCCGTCCTGCCAGGTGCCGAGGGCGCGCACGCCGTCCCACTTGATCTCCGCCCACGGCCGGGCGCCGAGCGTCCGTGCAAGCCCGACGGTGCCGTTCTCGGCCAGCATCGGGCGGATGCCGGTCGGCGGCGGAGACGTCTTCTGCTTCCGCTCCGGTTTCGCGGCGGGTGTCGGAGGCTGGGCGGGTGCGTGTTCTTTCATGCGGTGCAGCAGCCACTGCGACTTCTCGCCGCTGCCCTCGGTGCGAATCAGCGCGAGCCGCACCGAGCCGAGCCGCCCGCCGGGGCGACCGGTGAAGGTGCCGATCACCTCGTCGTCGCGCCATTTCTCCAGCGCGACCGTGCCGGTGTCCCACACGGTCATGGAGCCGGCCCCGTACTCGCCCTTCGGGATCTCGCCCTCGAAGGTGAGGTACTCGAGCGGGTGCGGTTCGGTCATGACCGCGAGGTGGTTGCGGTCGGGCGCGTCTGGGACGCCCTTCGGGACGGCCCAGCTGACCAGCACTCCATCGCGTTCGATGCGCAGGTCGTAGTGCAGGCGGCTGGCGTGGTGCTCCTGGATCACGAAGCGAGGGTCGCCGGATGCGGCGACGGATGCCGTTCGCGGCATGGGCTCGGGGGTCTTCGCGGCGTCGCGCTTGGCGAGGTAAGCGGCGAGGGCGGGTTCCGGGGGAGCGAGCGATGCGAACGGGTCCATTCCAGCATCCACCCGCTCGAGCACCTCGTGGAAGTCGAGCTGGCGCAGGTCGGGGTCGGTGAGTTCATCCCACGTGCGGGGAGCGGCGACGCGCGGCTGGGCGCGTCCGCGCAGCGAGTACGGGGCGATCGTCGTCTTCGACGCGCTGTTCTGGCTCCAGTCGATGAACACCTTGCCGCCGCGGGCCGACTTCGCCATGGTGTGGGTCGCGAGGTCGGGGTGCTCGGCCTCGATCATGCGGGCCAACTCCTTCGCGACCGCCGAGACCTCGTCGCTGGTCTGCAGGCCTGTGCCGTCGTCGGCGGTGGGCAGCCGGGTGTACAGGTGGATGCCCTTGCTGCCGCTGGTCACCGGCATCGGCTCCAGCCCCATGCCGGTGAGGATGCCGCGGGCGACGAGCGCGATCTGCGCGCACTGCCTCAAGTCGACGCCGGGCCCGGGGTCGAGGTCGATCACGAGGCGGTCGGGCTGGCCTCGGCCGCCGGATGCCGTGAACCGCCACTGCGGCACGTGCAGCTCCAGGGCGGCCAGCTGCGCGAACCAGACCAGGGTGGGGACGTCCTCGATGAGCGGGTACTCCTTCGGGCCGTCGGAGTGCTCGATCGGCATCCGTCGCACCCAGTCGGGTGTGCCCTGCTCGAGCTGTTTGGTGAAGAAGCTGTCGCCGGGGGAGTCCGCGGTGCCGACGCCGTCGACCCACCGTTTGCGGGTGACGGGTCGACCCCGTAGGTGCGGGAGCATGACCGGCGCGATCTGCGTGTAGTAGCCGATCACCTCGCCTTTGGTGGTGCCGGTTTCGGGATAGACGACCTTGTCGAGGTTCGTCACGCGCAGGCGACGGCCACCGATCTGCACCAGCTGTCCGCTCGTCGCCATGCCGCAAGAGTAATGGGCCGACCCAGGG
>JAPSIX010000226.1 GCA_031178475.1 Microbacterium sp.
TCAAGGAGAAGCGCGACAACTGACGCGCTGCGATTCTCCGATCAGAACCCCGGGACATGGTGTCCCGGGGTTCTGTCGTTCCCGCCCGCGTGTGCGAACCTTGTATGTGCCGTCTTCCGAACGGCTAGCCGGATGCAGAGGAAGTACATGTCGATCGAAGGCGCTCACGCAGCCGACCAGCCGCCGCGGCGCCGGGGCTTCGCGCTGTTTCTGCGCGACGTGCTCGTGATCATCGTCATCGCCGGGCTCGTGTCGTTCGTGGTGAAGACCTTCGTCGTGCGGTCGTTCTACATCCCATCCGGGTCGATGGAGCGCACCCTGCTGGTGAACGACCGCATCCTGGTCGACGAGCTCACCCCGCGCTGGGCCGGCTACGAGCACGGTGATGTCGTCGTCTTCAAGGACCCTGGCGGATGGTTGCCCGCGCAACCCCAGCAGCCGCCCCGCCCCGCTCTGATCGAGGCGGCGGACTGGGTGCTCACCTTCGTCGGCATATCGACGTCCGACGCGCAGGACCACCTCGTCAAGCGCGTCATCGGAATGCCCGGTGACCGTGTCGTCTGCTGCAACGTGCTGGGTCAGGTCACTGTCAACGATGCTCCGCTCGACGAGGCGTCGTACCTCAACCTCCCGCAGGGGGACACGGCGGCGTCGGGAACCGAGTTCGACATCACGGTGCCGGACGGATCGATCTGGGTGATGGGCGACAACCGCGACCGTTCGCAGGACTCGCGCGCTCACCAGGATCTCCCCGGGGGTGGATTCGTACCGCTCGAGAACGTGGTGGGGCGAGCTTTCCTCACCACGTGGCCGCTTGACCGGTTCGGCCTGATCGACACGCACGATGAGGTGTACCGCTCGATCCCGGAGCTGCAATGACCGTCGCCACTCCGCGCCTGACGCTCGAGCGCTCCCTGCTGAAGGAGTTCGAGCTGATCGTCGCGCTGGATGAGGTCGGCCGCGGGGCTCTCGCCGGCCCCGTTGCGGTGGGTGCGGCGGTGATGGATGCCAGTGGAGCCCGCAGACGCGTGCCCGACGGGCTGCGCGACTCCAAGCTCATCCCCGAGGGCCGCCGGGCGGCGGTCGCGGAGCGCGCCAGAGCCTGGGTGCCCGCATCGGCCGTGGGCTGGGCGAGCGCCGCCGAGATCGATGAGCGCGGCATCATCCGCGCCCTGGGGATGGCGGCATCCCGCGCCATCGCCGGGCTGGTCGAGCAGGGCGTGTCGCTCGAGCGGACTCTGGTGGTCCTCGACGGCAACCACGACTACGTGTCCGCCGTGCACCCGCAACCGCTGACGGTGCGGCCGGTGATCAAGGCCGACCGCGACTGCGCGTCGGTGTCGGTGGCCTCGGTCATCGCGAAGGTCGCCAGGGACGCGCACATGGTGGCGCTGCACGACGAGCATCCCGACTACCACTGGGTGCGCAACAAGGGCTACGCCAGCCCGGAGCACCGGCAGGCGATCCGCGAGCGGGGGCTGTCGCCGCTGCACCGCGCTTCCTGGGCGATCGCCGACGCGCCCACACTTTTCTGAAGGCCCGCGTTCCGACTCTAGGATGGAGACATCATGGATGAGGATGCCTTCGACGACTACGACCGCGAACTCGAGCTCGCGCTGTTCCGGGAGTACCGCGACGTGGTGTCGCAGTTCCAGTTCGTCGTGGAGACTGAACGACGCTTCTACCTCGCCAACGAGGTCAACGTCGTCCGTCGCGACACCGAGCACGATTTCTACTTCGAGATCTCGATGAACGACGTGTGGGTGTGGGATATCTACCGCGCCGACCGGTTCGTGAAGGCCGTTCGCGTGCTGACCTTCAAGGACGTGAACGTCGAGGAGCTGCAGCGTCGCGAATTCGAGCTGCCTGAGGAGCTCTCCCTAGACGGGAAGTGACCCTCTCCGCAGCCGGACACGGTTCGATCGTCCTCCACAGACGGCCGGTCTGAGCCGGCTGTTCACAGTGGCCGTGTTTGCGGGGTCGGGGCGTCGGAACGCCCCGGCAAGCTGTCCGCATGGCAGCGAAAGACGACTTCGGACGAGCTGGTGAGGAACGGGCGGCCGCGCATCTGACCTCCCTCGGGTACGAGATCCTCGACCGCAACTGGCGGTGCCCGCAGGGTGAGATCGACATCGTCGCCGCACGTTGCGAGGCGCTGTGCATCGTGGAGGTCAAGACCCGCCGCTCTGAGCTGTTCGGGCACCCGTTCGAGGCGATCGACGAGCGCAAGCGCCGTCGGCTGTGGCAACTCGCGTACGCCTGGGCCGCGGCCCATCCTGAGCAGGCGCGACGCCGCAGCATCCGTATCGAGGCCATCGGCCTGACCGGAGCGGATGCCGGCACCGCGCGGCTCGAGCACCTCGAGGATCTGCTGTGAGAACCGCGCGGACGTGGGCGGTCGCGCTCACCGGTGTCGACGGACACATGGTCGAGGTCGAGGCAGACGTGTCGAACCAGACGCCCGAGTTCAAGATCATCGGACTGCCCGACAAGTCGTTGGGTGAGGCGGTGCAGCGCGTGCACAACGCGTGCGCGAATTCCGGCCTCGACATGCCGCGGCGTCGGCTCACCGTCAATCTCTCTCCGGCCAGCCTGCCGAAGCACGGCTCGGGCTTCGACCTCGGCATCGCCGTCGCGACCCTCGCGGCGGGCGGCAGCCTTCCGGTGCGGGCCATCCGCTCTACCGTTCACATCGGCGAGCTGGGCCTGGACGGACGGCTCCGACCGGTCGTGGGAGTGCTCCCGGCCACATACGCCGCCGCGCGGGCAGGCTTCCAGCGCGTCGTCGTGCCGCACGCGAACGCCGCCGAGGCCCGACTCGTACCAGGAATCGAGGTGCACGCCGCCGCGTCGCTCGCCGAGGTGGCCGCCGCTCACGGCGCCGATGTCGCAGTGCAGGACGTCGACCCGGTGCGGGCTCCGGATGCCGTCACCCCGGTACGCGAACAGCTCGACCTCGCGGACGTCGTCGGTCAGGACGAAGCCGTCGAAGCGCTGATCGTGGCGGCGGCAGGCGGTCACCACATGATGCTGAGTGGGCCCCCGGGCGCGGGAAAGACCATGCTGGCGCGACGGCTTCCCGGCATCCTGCCCCGCCTCGACGAGGAGCA
>JAPSIX010000227.1 GCA_031178475.1 Microbacterium sp.
CCGGCGAGGAAGCGCTGTGCCACACCGGCGGTGCGGAACATGCCACCGTGGGCGAACATGCGCTCGAGCGCGACTCCCTCGGCTTCGAGCACCTGCATGCCGAGGGCGAGCGTGCCGAACACGCCGTACAACTGGGCCCGCATGAAGTTCGCAAGGCTGAACGCGCTGTCGGGCGTGCGCGCGAACAGCGGACGACCCTCCACGAGCCCGGCGATCGGCTCACCGGCCAGATGGTTGAAGGCGATCAGGCCGCCGGCATCCGCTTCGCCGCTCAGGGCTTCGCGGAACAGCGCCTCGAAGGCGGCATCCGCTTCGATGGGGTGGCCGGTCGCCTCGGCGAAGCGCACGAAGAGACGGGCCCAGGCTGCGAGCTCGCTGGCGCCGTTGTTGCAGTGCACCATGGCGACGGGATCGCCGGCGGGGGTGGTGACGAGGTCGATCTCGTGATGCACCTCCGCGAGCGGGTGCTCCAGCACGACCATCGCGAAGATGCTCGTGCCTGCGCTGACGTTGCCGGTGCGCGGGGCGACGGAGTTGGTCGCGACCATGCCCGTTCCCGCGTCGCCTTCGGGCGGACACAGAGGGATCCCGGGACGCAGAGCCCCGGTGGGGTCGAGGAAGGCGGCGCCGTCGGCGGTCAGCTCGCCCGCCGGCGCGCCAGCCGGGAGCACCTCGGGCAGGAGGTCGCGCACCGGGACGGGTAGCCGGCCTCCTGCGTGTGACTGGTAGGCGTCCAGCATCCGCCCGTCGTAGTCGCCGGTCTCGGCGTCGATCGGGAACATGCCGGAGGCGTCGCCGACGCCGAGCACGGTGCGGCCGGTGAGACGCCGGTGCACGTACCCCGACAGCGTCGTGATCGACGCGAGGCGCGACACGTGCTCCTCGCCGTCGAGCACGGCCTGATGCAGATGCGCGATCGACCAGCGCAGCGGGATGTTCACGCCGAGCAGTCCGGTGAGCTCTGCCGCAGCGGCGCCGGTGGTGGTGTCGCGCCAGGTGCGGAACGGCACGAGCAGCTCGCCGTCGGCGTCGAACGCCAGGTAGCCGTGCATCATCGCCGACACGCCGATCGCGCCGAAGGTCTCTGGCCGGACGCCCCAGCGGTCGTGCGCGTCGGCGACCAGTGCGGCGTATGCGGCCTGAACGCCGCGCTCGACGTCGTCCAGCGAGTACGTCCAGTGCCCGTCTTCGAGCCGGTTCTCCCAGTCGTGGGAACCGGTCGCGAGCACCGTGGCGGCGTCGTCGCCGATCAGACACGCCTTGATGCGAGTCGAACCGAGTTCGATGCCGAGCGCGGTGCGGCCGTCCAGGATGTCCTGCCGGGCGGTTGTCTGAGAGATCATCGGCGGGCATCCGAGTTCTGGCCGTACACGTTCTGGTACCGGTCGTAGAGGCGGTCGATGGCGTCCTGCGGGATGGGGATGAGCGGCCCAGCCTGCCGCGCATGGTGCACGGTGCGCGCCACGTCCTCGACCATGACGGCCGCCTTGACGGCATCCTTGGCGTCGACCCCGATGGTGAACGGGCCGTGGTTCTGCATCAGCACCGCGCGGCTGCGGTGGCCGCGCAGCGTCTCGACGATGCCGCGGCCGATCGAGTCGTCGCCGATGATCGCGAAGGGGCCGACGGGGATCGGACCGCCGAACTCGTCAGCCATGGCGGTGATGACGCACGGGATCTCCTCGCCGCGCGCGGCCCAGGCGACCGCGTAGGTGGAGTGCGTGTGGACCACTCCGCCGACGTCGGGCATGTGGCGATAGACGTAGGCGTGCGCGGCGGTGTCACTGGACGGGCTGCGTTCACTGCCGGGCGTGCCGGGGATCACGTTGCCGTCGAGGTCGCACAGGATCATGTTCTCGGGAGCCAGGTCGTCATAGCTCACACCGCTGGGCTTGATCACGAACAGGTCGGCGCCGGGAACCCGGCCCGAGACGTTGCCGCCGGTCCAGACGACCAGCCCGTAGCGCACGAGTTCGCCGTGCAGGCGGGCGACGTCGGCGCGAACCGCGGCGATCGCGTCGTCGATCTCGGGAGTGAAAGCGGGGGCTTCGTTGCTCACGGATACCTCATTCAGTGGGGTGTGACCGGTCACAGAAGTGTGACACAGGCGGGTGACGACGTCAAGAGCGCGGCGGGGCGATGGAGTCGCGCAGGACCAGCTCGGGCTCGACCGGCTCGAGATCGGATGCCGCAAGGCCGGCGCCCCCGATCAGAGCCGAGACGGCGCGGCGGGCGAGCTCCTCGAAGTCCTGCCGCACGGTGGTGAGTCGAGGCCAGTAGTAGGCCGCATCCGGCACGTCGTCAAAGCCCACGACGCTGATGCGCTCGGGCACCGCGACGCCGGCCTCGTGCAGCCCCGTCAGCAGACCGAGTGCCATCTGGTCGTTCGCGGCGAACACCGCCGTGACGTCGGATGCCAGAATCTGCCCCGTCGCTTCGTATCCCGAGCGCGCGGTCCAATCGCCCGCGAACACCGGCCCCTCCGCCAGGGCGCGGGCGGCGAGCTCCGCGGCGAAGCCGTCGGCCCGCGACTCGGCCTCCAGCCAGTCCGCCGGACCGGCGAGATGGGCGATGCGGGTGTGGCCGGCGTCGGCGAGCGCGCCCACCGCGAGTCGGGCGCCGGCGGCCTGATCGACGGACAGCTCGCGCGAGCCGCGCCCGGCGGAGTGCAGGGTGAGCACGGGGATGCCGACGGGCAGCGCGTCGAGAGCGGTGAGCGTGCGCGCGTGCGGGGCGACCACGACGATGCCCTCGACACCCTGGCTGACGAGATGGTCGACGGCAGCGACGACCGCGTCGGCGTCACCCGAGTCTGCGAAGGCAGCGCTCACCCAGTATCCGGCGTCACGTGCGGCCAGCTCGATCGCCGCGATGCTCCGCGAGGGGCCGTACTGCAGCGCGTCGGAGGCGAGGATCCCGAGTGTGCGGGAGCGGCGCGTACCGAGGGCCCGCGCGGCGTTGTTGATCCGGTAGCCGAGTTCGTCCATCGCGCGCAGCACGCGATCCTTGGTCTCGTCGGCGACATCAGGATGCTGGTTCAGCACCCGCGACACAGTCTGCCGCGAGACCCCGGCCCGCGCGGCGACGTCGCGCACCCCGATCGGGCG
>JAPSIX010000228.1 GCA_031178475.1 Microbacterium sp.
CGGCACCGGCCATGGCAGCGCGCACGAGCTTGTAGAGCAGCACACTGGTCGAGTCGGCGACGACGGTCTGCCCGGGCGCCGCCCCCAGGCACACCTCGCCGATGCGGTCGCCGAGGCGCATCGGCAGATCCATCCACTGCTCGTCCCATGAGCGGATGAGCCGGCTGCCCCAGTCGTGTCGCACGAAGTCGGCCACCCGATCGGGCAGGTTCTTCAGCGGCCGGCCGAGCGAGTTGCCGTCGAGATAGGCGCTCACACCGTGGGCGTCGGCGAACGCGCCGAGGTGGCGCGCGAGCGGGTCTGCGGCGTCGAGCGTGCGCGCTTCATCGAGCAGGGCGGCGTCGGTCATGTCAGGCCTCCGGGGTGTCGAGGTCGGCAGGGGTGAGACGGCGGGAGCGAGCCGGATCGCCGTCAGGAAGGAGAAGCAGAACGGAAGCCGGCTCGAGCGGATCCTCCGGCGCCAGCGCCCGCAACAGGTCGGGGCCGTCGACGCCCGCTTCGCGGAGGGCGGCGATCTCGCTGTCGCGCACGTCGGCCGGGGTGGGGCCGTTGCCCATGTCGGAGCCGTACAGCAGCTCACCGCCGGCGGCATGGAAGCGGCGCACGTTGTCGACGACGTTCTCGTACGCCTCGCCCGAGTGGATGGCCATCGTCGAGATCCATGACGCGGATGCCGCCTGCTCGGCGATCTCGTCGTCGGTGAGGCGCTCGGTGAACGGCGCGTGCGCGAGGCGGGTCGCTCCCAGCCGTACCGCGCGTTGCGCCTGCCCTGGTCCCTCGGCGTGCGCCACCAGCGTCAGACCCACCTCGGCGGTGAAGCGCGCGATGGCGCGGATCAGGTCGTCATCGAGCACCGGTCCGGCGGCGGTGTTCATCACCACCTTCACGCAGTTCGCGCCGGCGGAGGCCAGCGCCTGCACGACCGCGGCGGCGTCGTCAGCATCGGCGACCTCGCGCACCGCACCGTCGGGCGCCCACTCCCGGTCGGACGGGTAGCCGCCCACCGCGGTGAGGAACGGTCCGGCGTACTCGACGACCGGTTCGCCCGCGGATGCCACGGCGCGGATCCAGTCGAGGTTCGCCCCGAGATCGGTAACCCGGCCCAGGCGGCTGCCGGGGAGGAGGGTGTGGTCGACCAACTGCAGGTGCACGTGGTGGTCGGTGAATCGGCCGGTGACGACACCGTCGAGCCGCCCGGATGCGGAGGGGGCGGCCCCTTCGGTGACTTCAGAGGCCGACAGGAGGGTGCCGTCGCGCAGCATCCGTCCGTCGAAGAACGTGACCGCCCGCATTCAGGTTCCGATCTCGGTGCGCACGCTGTACAGCTCGGGGAAGAACGTCAGATCCAGCGCTCGCCGCAGGAAGTCCACCCCGCTCGATCCTCCGGTGCCCTTCTTCCAGCCGATGGTGCGCGACACCGTGCGCAGATGCCGGAACCGCCAGAACTGGAAGTTGTCCTCGACGTCGACGAGCTCCTCGCAGGCTTCGTACAGGTCCCAGTACTCGTGCGGGTTCTCGTAGATCTCCTTGATGACGGGTACGAGTTCGGGGTGCTCGCGGTACGGCTCGCGCACATCGCGTTCGAGGATGATGCTCGGCACCGGCAGGCCCCGGCGGGCGGCGTGGCGCACGAACTCGTCGTAGAGGGTGGGCCGCTCCCACTCGGCGGTGAGCAGTGCGAGATTCTCGGGGTGGTCGCCGAACAGGCCCAGCATCCGCTCGTGCTTGTTGCCGAGGGCGAATTCGACGGCGCGATACTGCACCGATTGGAACCCGGATGAACTGCCGAGGTCACCGCGGAACTGCGCGTATTCGGTGGGGGTGAGCGTCGCCAGCACCGACCATTGCTGCGTCAGTACCTCCTGGATGTGCTTCACCCGCGCGATGTGCTTGAGCGCGGTGCGAAGGTCGTCTTCGGCGAGTCGGTCGCGGGCCGTGCCCAGCTCGTGCAGCACGAGCTTGAGCCATAGTTCGGTGGTCTGATGCTGGATGATGAACAGCATCTCGTCGTGGTGCTCGGGCTGAGAGACCGGATGCTGAGCACCGAGCAGCCGGTCGAGGTCGAGGTACGACCCGTACGTCATCCGGTCCTTCAGATCGGTGACGATGCCGTCTTCAAGCGCGCGCTGGTTGTCTCCGTCGACCATGTGCGCAACCATATCATTACTCTGGCGACCGTCACAGTCATGTAATGCACATGCTGATGCAGCGCTCACGGGTTCGGCCGGTAGGTTCACTTCCATGGGAGACGACGTCGGCATCCGCAGCTTCACCAGGCAGGACCGCACCCGATTCCGCGCGAAGGTCGCCAGAGACCTCGAAGCGCTCGCGGCGATGCTCGCCGAGGGACGATTCAAGGTCGCGCAGCCGCAACTCGGGCTGGAGATCGAGCTCAATCTGGTCGACGACGAGTACGCGCCTGCGATGTCGAACGAGGCCGTGCTGAACGCCATCGCCAACCCGGCGTTCCAGACCGAGCTCGGCCAGTTCAACATCGAGATCAACGTCGCGCCGCGCCGCCTCGACGGAGAGAGTATGCAGCAGCTCGCGACCGCGCTGCACATGGCTCTCAAGGCCGCCGACGAGAAGGCCCGCGGCGCAGGCGGCAGTCTGGCGATGATCGGAATGCTGCCCACGCTCGACGAGCATCACTTCAACGAACAGTGGCTGTCGTCCGACCCCCGCTACGGTCTGCTCGGGCAGCAGATCCTCGCCGCCCGCGGGGAGGACATCGAGTTGAAGCTCGAGGGCAGCCCGCTGCGGTCGGGCGAGAATCCCGAGAACCTCGACATCGTGTGCGACACCATCCTTCCCGAAGCGGCGTGCACCTCGGTGCAGCTTCACCTGCAGATCCCGCCCGAGGAGTTCGCGTCGTACTGGAACGCCGCCCAGGCGATCGCCGGCGTGCAGGTGGCGCTCGCGGCGAACTCACCCTTCTTCGCGGGCAAGGCGCTGTGGCACGAAACGCGCATCCCGATGTTCGAGCAGGCCACCGACACGCGTTCGCAGGAGCTGAAGAACCAGGGCGTGCGCCCGCGGGTGTGGTTCGGTGAGCGCTGGATCTCGTCGATCTTCGACCTGTTCGAGGAGAACTCGCGCTATTTCCC
>JAPSIX010000229.1 GCA_031178475.1 Microbacterium sp.
CTGATGAAGTCGATGCACGACCGCCTGCTCAAGCCCGCACACGAGCGCGTGCTCGGAGCGCGCTTGCGTGACATCGACGCCGGGCGCGGGCTCGTCGTGGCCTCGTTCCACGCGGCGCCGCTCACGGCGTTGAACTCGTTGCGCCGCCGGCAGATCCGCGCCGCGCTGGACGAGCTGGGAACGCTGGGGCCGGGCCTTCCGATCCTCATGGTCGGCGACTACAACTATCCGGTGTTCAAGGAGAACCTCGGGCAGACGGTCCGCGACCACGGCTACATGCTCACCCTCAGCGATGACCACACCTACACGCGGTATCGGGTGTTCCGCGGGCACTACGACTTCGCCACCTCCGTGGACTTCGACATCGCCAGCATCCGCACCCTGCCGCAGGGCACGAGCGACCATCGCCCGATCCTCATCACGGCTGAGCCGCACTGAGGCACGGCGAAGCCACACGGCCACGCTGCGTCGAGACAAGCACCCACCTCGCTCTTAGCGCACCTCGACCGTGACCAGCCCGTCCAGTCCCGCGACGCCGTCGCGGTCCCGCGTCACGAATGTCATGTCGTTCGCGAGCGCCGTGGCGGCGAGCATCCGATCGATGGCGTGCGAGCGCGCTGATGAGCCGGCGGCGACGCAGCGGGCCAGAACCGCGTCGTAGGCGTCGGCGCAGTTGCCATCGAAAGGGATGCCAGCACCGAAGAGCCCGCGCAGGGCGTTCAGACGCGCAGCTCGGGCTTTGTACTCCGCGAGGTCGGTCGTGGTGTGCAACCCCTTGAACAGCTCTGCCCAAGACAGCGCACTCACGCAGAGCTCGTCGAAGCCGGAGAGATCCGGCGCTGCCTCCCCGGTGGAACCGCCCGCGATCAGGATGTTCGTGTCGAGCAGCGCCTTCATGCTGCCCACGGGCCGTGATCGTCGTCGAAGTCCGCACGCGTGCGCGCCAGTTCGTCAGCCCACCCATCATCGACGGGGGTCTGACCCAGCACTCGAACAAGATCGTCCGCGTTCACCCGAGCGCGACTCGGCGGCGGGACGATGCGCCCGATCTCCCGACGATGACGTGTGATCACGTACGTCTCGCCGCCTTCGACGTCGTCCAGCGCCCGTGTGGGGTTCTGGCGAAGCTCGCCCACGGTGATGGTCTTCATTATCGAATTGTAGCAAAAGTAGATATTTGTCTACGGCGGTGGCCGGGATCGGCGCGGACGCTTGCGCTGCCGGAGATCGCCTCCCGAGCCCGGATGCTGTAAGCTATCCCTTTGGTGCCTGCCTTGCGGCCTCGCTGCATTGCAAGTACGACGAACGTGAGCCCTCCACTGGCGTGTTCTGAAACCAGAACCACCCCGGAGTGGGATTCACGAACTTCTCCGTTCGATTCAAGAAAGCAGCACTATCGTGACGCGCACTTACACCCCGAAGGCCGGGCAGGTCCAGCGAGACTGGATCGTCATCGACGCCACTGACGTCGTTCTCGGTCGCCTGGCCTCGCACGCCGCAGCGATCCTGCGCGGCAAGCACAAGCCGACCTTCGCTCCGCACATCGACACCGGCGACTTCGTCGTCATCGTGAACGCCGACAAGGTCGCGCTCACGGGTCAGAAGCTTCAGAAGAAGCTGGCCTACCGCCACTCGGGCTACCCGGGCGGCCTCAAGTCGGTCAGCTACGCGGAGCTGCTCGAGAAGAACCCCGTCCGCGCCGTGGAGAAGGCCGTCCGCGGCATGCTCCCCAAGAACAGCCTGGGCCGCCAGCAGCTGTCGAAGCTGAAGGTGTACGCCGGTGCCGAGCACCCGCACGCCGCTCAGCAGCCCACGCCGTACACGCTCGACCAGGTCGCCCAGTAAGCGCCGCTCAGAATAAGGACATACTCGTGGCTGACATCCAGGACACCACCACCGATTTCCCGCAGAACTTCTCCACCTCGAGCCCTGAGGCCGAGGCGGCGGAGGCGGCTCCCCGTCCCGTGCTCTCCGTTCCCGGCGCCGCCGTGGGCCGTCGCAAGCAGGCCATCGCCCGCGTGCGTCTCGTTCCCGGCACCGGCACCATCACGGTCAACGGCCGCACGCTCGAGGACTACTTCCCGAACAAGCTGCACCAGCAGCTGATCAACGACCCCTTCACGGTGCTCAACCTGCAGGGTGCGTACGACGTCATCGCCCGCATCTCGGGTGGCGGCGACTCGGGCCAGGCCGGCGCTCTGCGCCTCGGCATCGCTCGCGCGCTGAACAACATCGACGTCGAGAACAACCGCCCGACCCTGAAGAAGGCCGGCTTCCTCTCGCGCGACGCTCGCGTCATCGAGCGCAAGAAGGCTGGTCTGAAGAAGGCCCGCAAGGCTCCTCAGTACTCGAAGCGCTGATCCGCGCAGTTCCCTCTATGGCACTGTTCGGTACGGACGGCGTGCGGGGGCTGGCCAACGGCCCCCTCACCGCCGAACTCGCGCTCACCCTGGCCCAGGCGACTGCTGTCGTCCTGGGCCAGGGCCGCATTGCCGAGGCGCGTCGCGCTGCCGGCAAGCGGCTCACCGCCGTCGTCGCCCGCGACCCGCGCATCTCGGGGCACTTTCTCAGCGCCGCCGTCGAGGCGGGACTCGCCTCGTCGGGCGTGGATGTGCTGGATGCCGGAACGCTGCCGACCCCGGCCGCGGCCTTCCTCATCTCCGACATCGACGCCGACTTCGGCGTGATGATCTCGGCGTCGCACAATCCGGCGCCCGACAACGGCATCAAGATCTTCGCCAGCGGCGGGGTCAAGCTTCCTGACGAGGTCGAGCGTCGCATCGAAGAGGCGATGATCGGCCCGAAGCTGCAGCCCACCGGCGGCGACGTCGGCCGGGTGATGCGCTTCTCGGATGCCGAGGACCGCTACATCATGCACTTGCTGGCCTCGCTGCCGCACCGGCTCGACGGGTTGCATGTCGTGCTCGACTGCGCCAACGGCGCGGCATCCGGCGCCTCGCCCGAGGTGTTCCGCGCCGCGGGGGCGAAGGTCACCGTCATCGGCGCCGACCCTGACGGCCTGAACATCAACGACGGCGTGGGGTCCACCCACCTCGACAAGCTCGCCGCCGAGGTCGTGCGCGTCAGCGCCGA
>JAPSIX010000230.1 GCA_031178475.1 Microbacterium sp.
ACGCCGGGCGTGCGAGAGCTGACCGCAGCCGTACATGAGCGCGGCGGCGTCGTCGGTGTGGTGTCGGGCGGCTTCCACGAGATCCTCGACCACATCGCGCCGGAGCTCGGCGTGGATCGCTGGCGCGCGAACCGCCTGACGTCGGCCGGCGGCACCCTGGACGGCACCGTCGATGGCGAGATCGTGGATGCCGCAGGCAAGGCCGCCACGCTGCGCGAGTGGGCGGCCGAGCTCGGCGTCGTCCCACACGCGACGATCGCCATCGGCGACGGCGCCAACGACCTGATGATGATGGCGGATGCCGGGCTGGGACTGGCCTTCAACGCCAAGCCTGCCGTGCGTGCGGCGGCCGGTCTGGTGGTCGGCCCCGTCGACCTGCGCGAGGTCATCCCGCTGCTGCCCTGACCGCGGTCGCGTCGGAACGTCGGTGGCCGGCCCTATGTTCGGGGTATGGACATCATTCTCGTACCCGGTCTCTGGCTCGACGCACCCTCGTGGGAAGCGGTGACGCCGTCGCTCGAAGCCGCAGGGCATCGTGTGCACCCGCTGACGCTACCCGGCGTGGGCGCGCCGGCATCCGACATCGGAATCAGCGAGTGGGTGGCCGCTGTGGTGGAGCGTATCGATGCGATCGACCGACCGGTGGTGCTCGTCGGCCATTCCGGCGGCGGCAACGTGGCCTGGGGCGCGGTCGACGCGCGCCCGGATCACGTCGCCCGCGTCGTGTTCGTCGACACGGTGCCACCGGCGTCCGGTTTCGGCATCGGCGAGTTCGAGGCGGTCGACGGTGTCGTGCCCTTCCCCGGGTGGGAGTTCTTCGACGAAACGGACGTGCGCGACCTCGACGCCGGAACCCGTGCCCGCACCGCACCGCTTGCCAAGAGCGTGCCCGCCCGCGTGCCCACCGACCCGATCACTCTCTCGGACCCGAGGCGATTCTCGGTTCCGGTGACGATGCTGATGGGCGGAGCGGATCGGGCAGCGCTCGAGTCGCAGCTCGCAGGATGGGAGCCGTTTCGAGCCGAGTTCCAGGCCATCGAAGACGTCGAGGTGATCAAGCTGGGATCGGGTCACTGGCCGCAGTTCTCGATGCCGGATCGGCTGGCAGAGCAGATCCTCGCGGCCGTCGAGCGGTGACGACCTGCGTCAGTGCCCCATGCCGAGACCGCCGTCGACGGGGATGACGGCGCCGGAGATGTAGCCGGCGTCGTCGGAGGCCAGCCAGGTCACGACGCCGGCCACCTCGTCCGCCGTGGCGAAGCGCCCGGCGGGGATGCTCGCCTTGTACTGCTTCTGCGTCTCCTCAGGGAGCTCTGCCGTCATGTCGGTCTCGATGAACCCGGGAGCGACGACGTTTGCCGTGATGCCCCGACCGCCGAGCTCACGGGTCAGCGAGCGAGCGAAGCCGACCAGTCCGCTCTTGGATGCGGCGTAGTTGACCTGCCCGGCAGACCCGTACAGACCCACAACGCTGGAGATGAGGATGACCCGGCCGAATCGCGCGCGAAGCATGCCTTTCGACGCGCGCTTGACGACGCGGAACGAGCCGCCGAGGTTGGTGGCCACCACGCTGTCGAAGTCGTCTTCGCTCATCCGCATGAGCAGCGTGTCCTTGGTGATCCCGGCGTTCGCCACGACGATCTCGACCGGGCCCAGCTTCTGCTCGACCTCGGTGAAGGCGGCGTCGACGGCGGCGGCGTCGGTGACGTCGGCACGCACGGTGAGAGTGCCCTCCGGCCCTTCGCCGCTGCGGGCGGTGACGGCCACGCGATAGCCGTCGCGCACAAATCGCTCGGCGATGGCACGACCGATCCCCCGGTTGCCACCGGTGACGAGGACGACGCGATCAGCACTCATGGGGGCTCCTGCCTGTCGGGACGGACGCTGGCAATCCTATCGGCGCCGGTCGCACCGGATCGGTCGCCGGTCGCACGGGATCGGCGCTGGTTTGACACGCGACGAGGCGCCCTGCCAGCCTGGCCATTGATGAAGGGGGCTCCGTGAGCGACGAAAACCCATCGGCGATGTTCCCGCCGCCCGCGGTCGCGCCGTCGTCCCCGGTGCCGCCGGCGGGACAGCATCCGGTGGGCCAGTACGCGCCGCCGGCGGCCGCACCGCATCCGCCGGCCCAGCATCCCGTGGCGCCGTACGCGAGCGGACAGGTTCCGCCGTACAGCCCGCCACCCTACCCGAGCGCGGCATACCATGCCCCGTCGTACGCGCCGCGCCCCACGAACGGCATGGCCGTCGCGTCCCTGGTCTGCGGGCTCGCGGGTCTGCTGCTGGCCTGGCTGGTGCTTCCGCTGCTGGCATCCGTCGCCGCGGTGATCACCGGGCACCTGGCGCTCAGCCAGCTGAAGCGCAGCCCTGAGCAGGGCGGCAAGGGCATGGCTGTGGCGGGACTCGTCCTCGGGTACGCCGTCGTCGGGATCGGCTTGGTGACGGCAATCCTGGGGCTGGTGATGACCGCGGTCAGCGGGTTCGTCCTGCTGCCGTTCCTCTTCCAGATCTGAGCCGGCAGGGCGCCTCGGTCCGCCTGCCGAAGCGTAGGCTGGAAGCACAGTGAAGCACTCACGACACGCCCCCGCCGTCACCTCTCTGCCGCAGGCGCCGCATGACGAGGCGCGCCATCGCGTGCGCCGGTACGCGCTGACGATGGGCATCCGCATGGTGTGCTTCCTGCTGATGGCGTTCGTGCAGCCGTACGGGTGGCACACGTGGGTGTTCGCGATCGGCGCGGCGGTGCTGCCGTACATCGCCGTTGTGTTCGCGAACGCGGGCAGCGACAGCACCGCGGCGCCGGTGGAGTCACCGCGCCAGCAGCTGGCCGCCGCCAAGCCCGAGCCGGTGCACCGGGGCGATGAGCCCGACGTGATCACCATCCGCGAGATCGAGGACGACAGGGCGTGACCGGTGATCTGCAGTGCTCACGCGCCGAATGCCGCAACACCGCCACCCACACGGTCCTGTGGCGCAACCCCCGCATTCACAGCGAGGATCGCCGAAAGGTGTGGCTGGCATGCGACGAGCACGTGCGGTACCTGAGCGAGTACCTGCGCGCCCGCGACTTTCCCGTCGTGGT
>JAPSIX010000048.1 GCA_031178475.1 Microbacterium sp.
CGCTCCTCGTCGGCCACCCGCTGGCGCAGGTAGTTCTTCCAGTTCATGTTGTAGATGTCGATGACCTGGCGATTCGCGTCGAGGTAGAACACCCGGTTCACGGTCTCGCCGACCAGCTCGACGTCGTGGCTGATCACGATCAGCCCGCCCTTGTAGCCCTTCAGGAACTCGCGCAGCCAGACGACGCTGTCGGCGTCGAGGTGGTTGGTGGGCTCGTCGAGGATCATCGTGCCGGCGTCCGAGAACAGGATGCGGGCGAGCTCGATGCGCCGCCGCTGACCACCAGAAAGTGTCTTCAGCGGCTGATCGAGGATGCGGTCGGGCAGCGAGAGGTTGTTCGCGATCGACGCCGCCTCGGCCTCGGCCGCGTATCCGCCGAGCGCCTCGAAGCGCTCCGTGAGGTTCGCGAACTTCTTCATCGCCTTCTCGGCGACGGCAGGGTCGGTCGACCCCATCTGCTCCGACGCCTCGCGGATGCCGAGCGTGATCGAACCGAGCCCACGGGCGTCGAGGATGCGGGTGCGAGCCAGCATCTCGGGGTCGCCGGAGCGCGGATCCTGCGGCAGGTAGCCGAGCTCACCCGAACGGGTGACCTTGCCCTCCGAGGGCAGCACGTCACCGGCCAGCACCTTCGTCAGCGTCGTCTTGCCTGCGCCGTTGCGGCCGACGAGCCCGATCTTGTCGCCGTCGGCGACGCGGAACGACACGTCGGACATGAGCACGCGTGCACCGACGCGTATCTCGAGTTCATGCACGGCAAGCACAGCGAGGGTCCGTTCCTTCAAGTGGGGGGCCGGCCGAATGGCCAGCCTCCCAGTATACGGGGCCGTCCATGGCAGCCTGCCGAGCGTCCTGCCTCACCGCGCAGGCGGCAGAGACTCGACCACGCCCCGCGCGACCATAGCCTCGCCGACCTCGTCTGCCTGCCGCAGTGTGAGAACGAGCAGCGGCAGTGCGGCGAGCGGCCCCAGCCGAACGCCGCGGGCTCGCTGCGCGTCGCGCACCTGGTCTGCGAGGCCGGCCACCACCGGGATCATCGCGATCGTGAGCGTGAGCGCGAGCCCGACGGCATCCGGATCGACACCGAACCGGCGCAGCGGCCGCAGCATCCGCCGCAGGACGGCGAGCATGTCGCCGGTTCGCGTAGTTCGCGTGATCAGCTCGGCAAGCAGCAGCAGGGAGACGACGCGTGCGGTGTTCGCGATCGCGACCTCCGCGCCCGAGAACAACCAGAGCGCGCCACCGAGCACGAGCACCAGCCAGCGCAGCTGCCAGAGCGCGCGCGACAGCATCCGCAGGGGCAGACCGGATATCGGGAAAAGCGACGCCACCGCGCAGACCACCGCCACGCCACCGGCCGCTCCCGCGTGCCAGAGCGACAGCCCGAGCGCGCCAACGGCCAGCAGCAGCATCTTGGTCCCTGCGGGCATGCGGTGCAGGATGCCGGAACCCGGCGCGTACAGCGAGATCACGCGCAGCTAGCCCGGTACTGGTCGATCACGTCATGCGGCGCGCCGCACGCGACGAGGCGCCCGTCCTCGAACAGCAGCGCCTCGTCGCACCGCGACGCCAGCTCCAGGTCATGTGTGAGCAGCACGACGGGAATGTCCAGCCCCAGGAGCAGATCGCCGATGCGGCGAGCGTTGCGCAGGTCGAGCAAGGTGGTCGGCTCATCGGCGACCAGGAGGTCGGGACTGGATGCCAGCACCGACGCAACGGCGAGCAACTGGCGCTGCCCGCCGGACAGCGCGGATGCCGGCACGTCGTCCCGGCCGTCGAGTCCGTACTCCCCGAGGATCCTGCGCGCCTGCCGCCTGGCCTCATCGCGAGGCAGATGCCGAAGCGACAACTCGAGGTCTTCGATCGGGGTCGGCATGAGGATCTGCGCTTCGGGGTTCGTGAACACGAAACCCACCCTCGACCGCAGGGCGCGGGCGTCCGCGCGCGGATCGAGGCCGAGAACCCGGATGCCGCCGGTGCTCGGCATCCGCAGGCCGTTCAGCAGCCGCGCGAAGGTCGACTTGCCCGAGCCGTTCTCGCCGACCACGGCCGTGCGGCCGGCGGTGAGCCGCACTGTCACGTCGTGGAGGATCCGCCGCCCGTCCGCCTCGACGCCTACGCGATCGGCGACGACGATCGGAACAGCGGACTGCGGTCCGGCAGACGTCGACGGCGGATCGCGCCACGCGTCACGCCGCACGCGCTGCCGCCGGAGCCCTGTCGAACGCCGCCGGGTACGCACGCTGCAGAGCCAGGGCGAGTGCGGTCGCCACGGTCGCCTTGAGCAGGTCGCCGGGCAGGAACGCCAGCGAGGACAGCGCTGTGGCGCCCAGCGGCACGCCGGTCACCATCGCCTGGACGGGGATGCCGAACAGGTAGACCACCCCGATGCCTCCCACGACGGATGCCACGGCCAGACGCCACCAGGCAGTGCGTCGGTTTCCGGCGAGGAGCCCGATCACGATGACGCCGACGAGCCAGCCGATGAGGTATCCGGCCGTCGGGCCCGCGAACACGCCCAGCCCGCCTCGGCCGCCTGCCAGCACGGGGAGCCCGACGGCAGCGAGGGCCAGCACGATCAGCACCGCGAACGGTGCGCTCCGCGCGCCGAGGACGAGTCCCGCAAGCATCACGCCGAGTGTCTGTGCAGTGATCGGTACTCCCCCGGGCAACGGCACGGTGACCATCCCGAGCACGATGATGAGTGCGGCGAAGACGGCGATGCGGGCCAGGTCGGCGCCGAGCGGACGGGCAGGTTCGGTCATGGAGGACTCCTTCAGCGATGGGCTGGGACGGCGCAACAGACACCTGAACACCGTTCACCTGAACGGCGTTCACTATACTCGGATCATGTCCCCTCGACGACACGATCGCGACAGTGTGACGACCGCAGCCCTCGAGCTGCTCGACCGTGTCGGCCTTCCCGACCTGTCGATGCGCCGGCTCGCGACAGAGCTGGAGGTGCAGCCGAGCGCGCTGTACTGGCATTTCCCGAGCAAGCAGGTTCTGCTGGCAGCCGTCGCGGACCGCATTCTGGAGACCGTGCCTGATGCCGCGGCCGACGTGCGTCTTGCCGCGGTCGCCGCAGCGATACGTGACGCGCTGCTGGCGTACCGCGACGGAGCCGAGGTCGTGATGAGCACGTACGCCATGCGGCTCGGGGCCCGGAGGGCGCAAGACGCCCTTCAGGCGGCCCTCGGTGACGCCGAGCCGGCGTTGGCCGACGCTGTGTTCGAGTTCATCCTGGGTCACGCCACGTTGCTGCAGCAGCGCATGCACGCACAGAGCGTGGGAGCGGCTCCGGACGCCGGCCCGGACCCGACGTCCGGACTCGACGAGGTCTTCGACGCCGGCATCCGCGCATTCGATCCGCTCAGCGCGGCCCGTCGCCCAGCCTGAGGCCCGGCAGCAGCGCCAGCACGAGCAGTGCGCCGGTGATGATGTACACCGTCACGAAACCGGATCCGGCCAGCGGCAGCGTCACGAACCCGAGGCCTGCCACGGCGATGGCGACGGCCGATCCGGTCGAATCGGAGATCGACAGCGCGGAAGAGTTGAATCCCTCGTTCGCCGGGGTCGAGTACGCGAGGGTGAGCACCGTGAGCCGGGGATACAGCAGGCCCATGCCTCCGCCGGCAAAGCCCCAGGCGATCACCACCAGCCAGGGCATGCTCGTGGTCGACGCGACCAGGAGCACACCGAGGACGGCGGCGACGATCATGGTGACGGCGATCACCGCGATGCGGCGGCTGCCCATCCGGTCGCCGTATCGCCCCTGCACGGCCGAGCCCGACGACCACGCCAGCGCAGCCATTGTCAAGGCTAGGCCTGCGAAGGTCGGGCTGAAGTCGAAGTCCTCGATGAGCAGCTTCGGCACGTACACCTCCGCAGCGAAGAACGCACCCGCGGCGACACCGCGCATGAGCACGACGCTTGGTAGGCCCGGTCGGGCCCGCAGCGTGCCGGCCGGCAGCAGCGGCACGATCGCGAACCCGATCACGACCAGCGCCCCCAGCGCCAGTGGCCACCCCACCGACGGCGTCGCCTCGGCGGCGAAGCCGATCGTCACCGCCCCCGTGGCCACGGCTACCGCAAGGAGCATCCGTCGCCCGATGCGGGGACCGGTGGCCTGCTGGGCAGGTTCGGCGATGTCCGGCGCGGACAGCGACACGCCGCGCAGTCGCAGCGCCACGAGCACGAACGCCAGTGCCGTGAGAACGGCCACCCCGAGGAACGCCCAGCGCCAGTGCAGGAACTCCGCGACAGCGCCCGCCAGGAACGGCCCGATCATCGAGGGCACGACCCATGCGGCCGCGTACGCCGCGAAGATGCGGCCGTGCAGATGAGGCGGGTACACGCGGGCGACGAGGACGTACAGCGCGACGGTCTGCGCGCCCGCGCCGAGCCCCTGGATCAGCCGGCCGACGATGAAGGTGAGCATGTCGCCTGCAGCGCCGGCGACGATCAGCCCCACGATGAACAGGCCCACCGCGGCGTACAGCGGTGCACGAGGCCCTGCACGGTCACTCCACGCACCCGCCGCCACCATCCCGATCACCCCGGTGGCGAGCGTTCCCGAGAACGCGACGGCGAACAGTGCCTGTCCGTCGAGATCGGCGCTGACGACCGGCATGACCGTGGTCACCGCGAGCGCCTCGGTCGCCGCGAGGAAGATCAGGACGACCGATCCGATCGTGATGCCCAGCCGCGTGCGGTCCCAGATCGTCGCGGATGCCGTCGTGCTCACTCCGGCGCCGCAGGCGACTCGGCGCGGAGCCGGGCAATGCGCATGACGGCCTCCGTCAGAATCTCCGGGCTTGTGCCGAAGTTGACGCGTACGAAGCCCGCCCCCTCCGCGCCGAAGGCCGGGCCGAAGTGCAGCGCCACCTTCGCCTCGCGCAGGATCCGCTTGGCCGGATTCGTTCCCCAGCCCAGGCCGGACAGATCGACCCAGGCGAGGTAGCCGGCATCCGGAATCCGATACCGTGCCTCCGGGACGTGCTCGGCGAGCAGGGATGCCAGCAGCCGGCGGTTCTCGTCGAGCGTCGCGAGCAAGCCGTCCAGCCACTCGTCACTCTCCTCCGCGAAGGCGGCGACAGCGGCGAGCAGTCCGAACTGGCCGGTGCGCCACTCCACCTCCACGGGCATGCCCTTCAGCACGGCCGCGTTGTCGTCGGAGCCGGCGATCATCAGGGCGCACTTGAGGCCGGCGAGGTTGAACGCCTTGCTCGCACTCGTGACCGTGAAGCCGACCTCAGCGGCCCCCTCTCCCGCAGCGAGGAACGGCGTGAAGCGCACGCCGGACTGCACCAGCGGAGCATGGATCTCGTCGGACACGACGACGGCGCCGCGCTCCTGCGCGATGCGCGCCAGTGCGGCGAGTGACTCGGCGGAGTGCACCGTGCCGGTCGGGTTGTGCGGGTTGCAGAGCAGCACCGCTCGGGCACCCGCTGCCAGCGCATGCTCGATGCCGGCGAGGTCGAGCTCCCAGCCGTGGCCGGTGTCGCTCAGCGGCACGCGCTCGACGACGCCGCCGGCCTCGGTGACCAGCTCGTAGAACGGTGGGTAGACCGGCGGGTTCACGACCACGCGTTCGCCGGGGGTGATCACTCGCCGCAGGACCTCCACGATCCCCATGCTGACGTCCGCGGTGGACCGCATCCGACCGGCATCCGGCTTCCAGCCGAACCGGCGCTGCGCGAAGGCCGCATAGGTCTCGGCGAGCGGGGTGCGCGAGGCGACGTACCCGGTGTCTCCTCGTTGCACGGCCCGCTCCAGGGCGCGCGTGACACCCGGAGCGAGCGGGAAGTCGGTCTCAGCCACGAAGAGCGGCAGGACGTCGTCGGGGTACTCCCGCCACTTCTCGCTGGTGCGCTGTCGCAGCTGCTCGAGTGGGAGGGCTGTGACCTTCATCTCAGATCGCGAAGCCGAGCGCGCGCATCATGTCGCGCCCGTCGTCAGTGATCCGCTCCGGCCCCCACGGCGGCATCCACACCCAGTTGATGCGGAACCGCTCCACCACATTGTCCAGCGCCTGCGCGGTCTGCTCCTCGAGCACGTCGGTGAGGGGGCAGCCGGCGCTGGTCAGCGTCATGTGGATGATCAGAGCGTCGTTCTCCTCGTCCCACGCGAGGTCGTAGATCAGGCCGAGATCGACGACGTTGATCCCGAGCTCCGGGTCCATGACGTCCTTCAGAGCCTCGATGACCTCGTCGTACTTCTCCTCGGTGAGCGTCGCCGTCATGTGCTCAGCCTACGCTTCGATCGGTGCGCTGGGATCGAGGAAGCGGTCGTAGCCCTCGTCCTCGAGCCGGTCGGCGAGCTCGGGGCCGCCCTCCTCGACGATCTTGCCTGCCACGACCACGTGCACGAAGTCGGGGCGGATGTAGCGCAGGATGCGGGTGTAGTGGGTGATCAGCAGCACGCCGAGGTTCGTCGCGGCCTTGGCGTGGTTGACGCCCTCGGACACGATCTTCAGGGCGTCGACGTCCAGACCGGAGTCGGTCTCGTCGAGGATCGCGAGCTTCGGCTTGAGCACCTGCAGCTGCAGGATCTCGTGCCGCTTCTTCTCACCACCGGAGAAGCCCTCGTTGACGTTGCGCTGGGCGAACTTGCCGTCCATGCGCAGGTCGGTCATCGCCTGCTTGACGTCCTTGGTCCAGGTGCGGATCGGCGGAGCCTCGCCGTCGAGCGCGGTCTTGGCCGTGCGCAGGAAGTTCGTCACGGTGACGCCGGGGATCTCCACCGGGTACTGCATCGCGAGGAACAGGCCGGCGCGGGCGCGCTCGTCGACGCTCATCTCCAGGACGTCCTCACCGTCGAAGGTGATGGAGCCCTGCGTGACCGTGTACTTGGGGTGGCCGGCGATCGTGTACGCGAGCGTCGACTTGCCCGAGCCGTTCGGGCCCATGATCGCGTGGGTCTCACCGGTGCGGATGGTGAGGTCGATGCCGTTGAGGATCGGGGTGGTTCCGGCATCCGTCTCGACCGTCACATGCAGGTCGCGGATCTCGAGAACAGACATTCAGACTTCCTTCGTCACAGTGGGATCGATGAGCACGTCGTCGCCGTCGATCTGGACGACGTAGACGGGGACGGGCTCGTAAGCGGGGAGATTCAGCGGCTTGCCGGTGCAGAGCGAGAAGGCCGAGCCATGCGCCCAGCACTCCAGCGTCTTGCCTTCGACGAAGCCTTCGGACAGCGAGATGTCGCCGTGGGTGCACGTGTCGCCGATCGCGTGGATCTCGCCCTCGGAGTCGAGGACGATCGCGATGGCGACGCCGTCGAGCTCGACACGCAGCGGCATGTCCTGGTCGAGGTCGCTCAGTGCGCACGCGCGCTGAGCACTCATACGTTCACCTCGGCGAGCTCGGCCTCGATCGCGGCCAGCAGCTCCTCCTGCAGGGAGGGGATGCCGATGCGCTGAACGATGTCGGTGAGGAAGCCGAGCACGACCAGTCGGCGCGCCTCGTCCTCGGGGATGCCGCGAGCCTGCAGGTAGAAGAGCTGCTCGTCGTCGAAGCGACCGGTCGCGCTGGCGTGACCGGCCCCGAGGATGTCGCCGGTCTGGATCTCGAGGTTGGGGATCGAGTCGGCGCGGGCGCCCTCGGTGAGGACGAGGTTTCGGTTGGCCTCGTACGAGTCGGTTCCGGTGGCGCCCGGTCCGATCAGCACGTCACCGATCCACACGCTGTGCGCACTGGCGCCCTGCAGGGCGCCCTTGTACAGCACGTCCCCGACGGTGTGCGGGCCCTTGTGGTGCAGGTACACCTGGCTCTCGAGGTGCTGACCGGCGTCTGCGTAGGAAAGGCCGTACATGCGGCCTTGCGAGCCTGCGCCTGCCAGTTCGAGGTTCGGGTTCACGCGCACGATGCCGCCGCCGAAGGTGACCACGAAGTGAGTCAGCTCCGCGTCGCGGTCGACACGCGCCTGGTGCGTCGCGGCGTGCACGGCGTCATCCTGCCACTGCTGCACCGACACGACGGTGAGCTTGGCGCCGTCGCGCACCAGGATCTCGACGTTCTGCGCGTACTGCGCCGAGCCGTCGTGACGCAGCAGCACCGTGGCGCGGCTGTTGGTGCCGGCCTCGATCACGAGGTGCGCATCGGCACGGCGCTCGGCGCCCTGGCCGGTGATGTGGACGACGATCGGCTCGTCGACCTCCTCGTCGCTCGGGATGCTGATGTGCAGCGCCTCGGGTGAGCCCTGCCAGGCCACCGCGGACACCACGTCCTCGGGCCGGAAGAACTCGCCGCGGGGAGTGTCGCCGAATCCGAGCCCGGGGCGGACGAACCGCTCGGGAGTGACGGTGTGCGTGACGCCGCCTGCGCTGTCGGCGGTCTCGAAGAGCGCCTTCAGCTGTCCGATCGGCGTGTGCTTCCAGTTGACCTCGCGGCCGGTGGGTGCTCCGAAGTCGACCGGGTCGAAGGAGTGGGGCCGCTCGGAGCGGGTCTGCACCGGCACGAAGACGGCGTTCGCCACCTGGGAGGCCGGGTCGATGTGCGCGTTCGTGTCCTGCGCCGTTGCGGGCGCTGTCGTCGGAGCCGTCATCTAGCCGACACTGCCTTCCATGCCCATCTCGATGAGCTTGTTCAATTCCATCGCGTACTCCATCGGCAGCTCGCGTGCGATCGGCTCGATGAAGCCGCGCACGATCATCGCCATGGCCTCGTCCTCGGGCATGCCGCGGGACTGCAGGTAGAACAGCTGCTCCTCGCTGACCTTCGAGACGGTCGCCTCGTGGCCGAGTTGCACGTCGTCCACGCGGATGTCGATGGCGGGGTAGGTGTCCGAGCGCGACTGGGTGTCCACCAGCAGCGCGTCACAGCGCACGGTGTTGGCGGAGTGGTGGGCAGCCGCGTCGACGCGTACCTCACCGCGGTAGCCGGCACGGCCTCCGCCGCGGGCTATCGACTTCGACACGATCGACGACTGGGTGTACGGCGCCATGTGGATCATCTTCGCGCCGGCATCCTGGTGCTGGCCGGGGCCGGCGAAGGCGACCGAAAGGGTTTCGCCCTTGGCGTGCTCGCCCATCAGGTAGATCGACGGATACTTCATCGTCACCTTGGAGCCGATGTTGCCGTCGACCCACTCCATCGTCGCGCCCTCGTGGGCGACCGCGCGCTTGGTGACGAGGTTGTAGACGTTGTTCGACCAGTTCTGGATCGTCGTGTAGCGCACGCGGGCGTTCTTCTTCACGATGATCTCGACGACGGCCGAGTGCAGCGAGTCCGACTTGTAGATCGGGGCGGTGCAGCCCTCGATGTAGTGGACGTAGCTGTCCTCGTCGGCGATGATCAGGGTTCGCTCGAACTGCCCCATGTTCTCGGTGTTGATCCGGAAGTACGCCTGCAGCGGGATCTCGACGTGCACGCCCTTCGGCACGTATACGAACGACCCTCCCGACCACACGGCGGTGTTGAGGGCAGCGAACTTGTTGTCACCGGCGGGGATGACCGTGCCGAAGTACTCCTCGAAGAACTCGGGGTGCTCCCGCAACGCGGTGTCGGTGTCCATGAAGATGACACCCTGCTCCTCGAGATCCTCGCGAATCTGGTGGTAGACGACCTCGGACTCGTACTGCGCGGCGACGCCGGCGACGAGACGCTGCCGCTCGGCCTCGGGGATTCCGAGTCGCTCGTACGTCTCGCGGATCTCGGCGGGCAGGTCCTCCCAGGACTGCGCCTGCTTCTCCGTCGAGCGCACGAAGTACTTGATGTTGTCGAAGTCGATCTCGCTGAGGTCTGCACCCCATGTCGGCATCGGCTTGCGCTCGAAGAGGGACAGACCCTTCAGGCGGGTCTTCAGCATCCACTCGGGCTCGTCCTTCAGCGTGGAGATGCCGCGGACGACCTCTTCAGAGAGGCCGCGCTGCGCGGCGGCGCCGGCGGCATCCTCATCGTGCCAGCCGAATTCGTACACCCCCAGACCTTCGAGCTCCGGGCGGTCGATCAGCACATCCGACATCACACACTCTCCTTCTGGACCGCAACGGTGTCATCCGCCCCGGCACACTTGACCTCCGTCGAGTCTGCGGAGGATCGGTTGCCGCTGGTGGGCCCACATCTTCGGCACGATGGTCGCACCTAAACTGTTGGTGATGGACGTCGCTCGCGGCGCGGCCATCGCAACAATCCGATTCTACAGGTTTCGCCTGAGAGCCGGGCCGGGTTGGGCCCGCCCGCCGAGGTGGACCGGAGGTCCCATGACTGACACCGCGGTGCCCGCTCCTGTCGCGGAAGAACCCACCGGCACTCCTCCGTCAGCGCGAGCGGGCCGCGCGCTGCGGACCTTCGCCTGGCTGTCGTTCGTCGCCGAGGTGATCATCATCGGCACCGGCGGCGCTGTTCGCCTGACCGGCTCTGGGCTGGGATGCTCGGAATGGCCGCTGTGCACGCCGGAGTCGCTCGTGCCGACTCCCGAGCAGGGCATCCACGGCGTGATCGAGTTCGGCAACCGCACCATGACGGGCGTCGTCGGTCTGCTTGCCATCGCGGTGCTGATGCTCACCCTTCGGGCGGTGAACGGACGCCGCGGCGTCGTCTCCGCGCTGTGGTTCGCCCTGGCGGGGCTCATCGCCGCGGCCGTGGCGTACCTCGTCGGCGCCGCTCTCGGCTGGGCGGCGTTCCCCCTTGCCTCGGCTGTGCTGCTCGTCGTCGTGATCGCGGCCGCCGTGAGATCGGTGCGCACCACGCCGCGGCGACGCGATCTGACCGCGCTGGCATGGATCGCCCTGGTCGGCGTGGTCGCCCAGGCTTTCGTCGGCGGCATCACCGTGCTCACCGGGCTGAACCCGTTCATCGTCGGATTCCACTACGTCGCCTCGCTGCTGCTGGTGTGCGTCACCGGCGCGTTTCTGGTCCGCCTGCATGATGAGCCGGGACTCCGCGTCCGCGCCGTTCCGCCGTGGTTCGCGGCGGCGTCGCACGTCACGGGGCTCGCTCTCGCGGCGACGATCTTCTTCGGCGTCCTCACCACCGGCAACGGGCCGCACTCGGGAGATGCGGAGGTCATCCGCAAGGGGTTCGACGCGACGCTCCTCGCCCACGTGCACTCCTGGCCCGGCTACATCCTCACCGCACTCGTGCTCGCGCTCACCGTCACCGCGTGGATACTGCGCCTTCCGCCACGCCTCTGGCTGACCGTTCTGCTCGTCGGCATCGGCATCCAGGTGGTCGTCGGCGTCTGGCAGGCGCGCGAGGGCCTGCCAGCGCTGCTGGTCGGCATCCACATGGTGCTGGCCGCGCTCACCGCCGCCGCCTACACCGTCGTCGTGCTGCGGCTCAAGCGGCCCGACGCGGAGGCGTCCGCCGGCTGAGCGGCGGAGAGCGACGACGCCCGTCGTCTCACACGAGCTCGCTCACCAGGTTCTCGATGCGGCTGCGGATCTCGTCGCGGATCGGACGGACGGCGTCGATCCCCTGCCCGGCGGGGTCGTCGAGCTTCCAGTCCTCATAGCGCTTGCCCGGGAAGAACGGGCAGGCGTCTCCGCATCCCATGGTGATCACCACGTCGGACGCCTGCACGGCCTCGGTGGTCAGGATCTTGGGCTGCTCCGCAGTGATGTCGATTCCGATCTCGGCCATCGCCTCGACGGCGACGGGGTTGATCTGCTCGGCGGGCGCGGACCCCGCCGAACGCACCTCGATGCGATCTCCGGCGATGTCGCGCAGGAATCCGGCGGCCATCTGCGAGCGGCCGGCGTTGTGCACGCAGACGAAGAGGACGGAGGGCTTGGTGGTCTCGGTCATGATGACTCCTTGGGGAACGGTTCAGCTGAGCAGGTCGTCGACGAGAGCGCGCACGCGTGCAGCGATGTCATCGCGGATCGCGACGACGCCCTCCGGTGATGCAAGAGCGGGGTCTCCGACTGCCCAGTCCTCGTATCGGACTCCGGAGATGATCGGGCAGACGTCACCACACCCCATCGTGACGACGACATCCGCGGCGCGAACGGCATCATCGGTGAGCGGCTTCGGGAATCGCTCGGCGGCCTGCTCGCCCTCGATC
>JAPSIX010000231.1 GCA_031178475.1 Microbacterium sp.
GGACGTATGAGGCGCCCAGGCCCATCGGCGATCGCGGCGATGACGAGCTCGCGGTTCGTCAGTGATTTCGAGCCCGGGACGCTCACCTTGGCGTGCAGAGGCCCGTCGGCGAGAGGGGCGTTGTACGCGCCGCGTGCCTGGGTGGGGGAATACCGTTGAGCGCTCATCGGTTCCTACCCTAGTGAAGCCGCCCGACGAGCGGTGAGAGGGAGATCCGGATGCAGGCCACGCTGACACGCGAGGACACCGCCTTCACCGGCCTAGACTGGCCCGTGATGGACGACACAGCATCCGGCGACCCTCGACGCGATTTCGAGGAGCAGGCGATCCCCTTCATGGATCAGCTCTACGCGGCGGCCATGCGCATGACGCGCAACCCTGCCGATGCGGCCGATCTCGTGCAGGAGACGTTCGTGAAGGCGTACGGGTCGTGGGCGACGTTCACCCAGGGCACCAACCTGAAGGCCTGGCTGTACCGCATCCTCACCAACACGTACATCAACATCTACCGCAAGAAACAGCGCGAGCCGTTCCAGGGCACGATCGACGAGCTCGAGGACTGGCAGCTCGGCGGCGCGGAATCCACCACCGCCAGCCACGGCCGGTCGGCGGAAGCCGAAGCGATCGACCGCATGCCGGCATCCGTCGTCAAGGACGCGCTGCAGGAGGTGCCGGAGGACTTCCGCCTCGCGGTCTACCTCGCCGACGTCGAGGGATTCTCCTACCAGGAGATCGCCGACATCATGAAGACACCCATCGGCACCGTGATGAGCCGTCTGCACCGTGGCAGGCGGATGCTGCGGGAGCTGCTGGCCGACTACGCCGCGGAGCGAGGCATCACCGCGGCCGAACCGAGGAGCGCGAAATGAGCGACTGCGGCTGCGAGAAGGCACGCCGGGATCTGGAGGAGTACCTCCGCAACGAGGTGTGCAACACCGAGCACACCGAGATCCGCGAGCACCTGGAGAACTGCGACTCCTGCAAGGACGAGGCGCTGGTCGCGAAGACACTGACCGAGGTCGTCGCCCGCGCCTGCAGGGAGAGCGCGCCCGAGGAGCTGCGCGACATGGTGCTCGCACGCCTGCGCGCCGTGCAGGCCACCGCCCACTGATCCGCGTTCGACAACGACGTCGGTGCCGCCTCTAGGCTGGACGGATGACCGACGCACGCGCCATCCCGACCGACCCCCGATCGACGGCCCGCCTCGCTGAGGCCGGATACGACTACCGTGTCGTCGACATGGCGGATGCCGACCAGGCCCGCCCTGTCACCCAGGCGGTCGCCCGTGGCTTCCTCGGTGAGGAGCCCAAACCCGAGGAGATCGCGGAGATCGCCGCGGCCATGGAAGCCCGCCGCTGCATCGGCGTGTTCCCGCATGAATCGGTCGCTGGCCAGCTGCCCGTGGGCACCGTGGACGCGTGGGTCACACCGCTGACCATTGCCGGCGGCGAGATCCCGATGTGGGCGATCAGCGGCGTCACCGTCGCCGCCACCCACCGCCGACGCGGCATCGCCCGGAACATGCTCGAAGGCGAGCTGCGGTCGGCTGCCGCGGCCGGCGTTGCGATCGCCGGTCTCACGGCGTCCGAGGCCACCATCTACGGGCGCTACGGCTTCGGCCACGCCGTTCCCGTGGCGCACATCTCGGTCGACACGCGGCGCGCGGGCTGGCTCGCTCCCCACGCCGACGGCGCGGTGGAGTACATCGACCGGGAACGACTCGCCGCCGATCTCGGGCGGGTTCACGAGCATTCGCGCGCGTCACGCTCGGGGCAGGTCCCCGGCTGGGCGGCGAAGTGGCGCAAGATCGCCGGCCTGGCCGCCGGTGACTCCAAGGGCGCGGCTGTGCGCGGTGTGCGCTACGTCGACTCCGACGGCGAGCTGCGCGGTGCCATGGCGTACCGGCTCCAGGAGGACCCGGACGAGTTCACCGCCTCACTGCACATCCACCACCTCGCCGCGCAGACCGATGAGGCCGAGCGGTCGCTGTGGAGCTTCGCCCTCCAGCATGATCTCGTGACGTCCGTCGACGCGCAGCTGCGACCGGTGGATGACGCGCTGCCATGGCTGGTGCGCGATCAGCGGGCCGTGACGATGCGCGTCCACGATCACGGCTGGCTGCGGATCCTCGACGTGCCCGCCGCGCTCTCCGCCCGCACATACCGCGCGCCGCTCGACGTGGTGCTGCAGGTGGACGACCCGCTGGGGTTCGCTCACGGCGCCTGGCAGCTCGTCGTCGACGCCGACGGCTCGGCATCCGTCACCCCGACGGACGCCGAGGCGGACATCCGGTTGAGCGTGGCCGACCTGTCGTCACTGTACGCCGGGGGAGTGCGTGCCACGCAGCTCTTCGCGGCGGGCCGCATTCTCGGCGAGGCCGGATCGCTGGCATCCGTCGACGACGCTCTGCGCACCGAGCGTGCACCGCTGCTGGGAATCTGGTACTGATCGTCCTGCGCACACGCCCCGCGCACACGACGACGCCCCACCCGCCTTCCTCGGCGCGGGTGGGGCGTCGTCGTGTCGGTCAGAGCGTCAGCGCGCGCTTGAGCAGGTCGGCCTGCTCGACGGCGTGCACCTTCGACGACCCGGTCGCCGGCGAGGCGGATGCCGTGCGCGTCTCCGCGCGGAACTGACGGTCGCCGGGGACGTCGGCGAAAGCGAGCGCCAGGAACGGCCAGGCGCCCTGGTTCTCCGGCTCCTCCTGAACCCACACCAGCTCGGCGTTCGGGTAGGAGTCCGTGATCGCCTTCAGTCCCTCGATCGGCGTCGGATACAGCTGCTCCAGCCGCACCAGGGCGACCTCGGGGTTCGGGTTCTTCTCGAGCTCGCTGCGCAGATCCCAGTGGATCTTGCCCGAGTGTACGAGCACGCGCTTGACGGCAGCGCGATCGAGCGCGCGGTCGTCGTCGAGAACGGGCTCGAACCGGCCCTGCGTGAAGTCCTCGACCGCGCTGGTGGCACCGCGCAGGCGCAGCATGGCCTTCGGCGTGAACACGATCAGCGGCTTGCGGGGGCGGGCGTAAGCCTGCCGGCGCAGCAGGTGGAAGTA
>JAPSIX010000049.1 GCA_031178475.1 Microbacterium sp.
CCGCGGATCTTGTTGCGCGCCCTCGTGCTCTTGACGAAGCTCAGCCAGTCCTGGCTGGGCCCGGCGTCGGGGTTCTTCGAGGTGAACACCTCGACGACGTCCCCGCTCTTCAGCATCGACTCGAGTGGGACGAGACGGCCGTTCACCTTCGCGCCCATGGTGCGGTGGCCGATCTCGGTGTGCACGGCGTATGCGAAGTCCACGGGGGTGGCGCCGGCCGGCAGGCCGATCACGCGGCCTTTCGGCGTGAAGACGTACACCTCCTTGGCGCCGATCTCGAAGCGAAGCGAGTCGAGGAACTCGCTCGGGTCGGCCGTCTCCGCCTGCCAGTCGGAGATGTGGGCGAGCCAGGCCATGTCGGTATCGCTGGCGCGCGCCTCGACCTTGCCGCCGTTCATCCGGTCCTTGTACATCCAGTGCGCGGCCACACCGAACTCGGCCTGCTGATGCATCTCGTGCGTACGGATCTGGATCTCCACCGTGCGGCCGGACGGCCCGATCACAGTGGTGTGCAGCGACTGGTACAGGTTGAACTTCGGCGTGGCGATGTAGTCCTTGAAGCGGCCGGGCAGCGGTGTCCAGCGGGCGTGTATCGCGCCGAGGACGGCGTAGCAGTCGCGTACCGAGTTCACCAGCACGCGGATGCCGATCAGGTCGTAGATGTCGTCGAACTCGCGTCCTCGCACCACCATCTTCTGGTAGACGGAGTACAGCTGCTTGGGGCGGCCGACCACCTTGCCGCGGATCCTCAGGTCGCGCAGATCGGCGTCCACCGCCTCGATGACCTGCTGCAGGTACTTCTCGCGCTGCGGCGTGCGCTGGGCGATCAGACTGTCGATCTCGGCGTAGATCTTCGGGTGCAGAACCGCGAAAGAGAGGTCCTCCAGCTCGGACTTGATGGTCTGGATACCCAGCCGATGCGCCAGCGGCGCGTAGATCTCGAGAGTCTCCTTGGCCTTCTTCGCCGCCTTGTGCGGCGGGACGAAGCCCCAGGTGCGGGCGTTGTGCAGGCGGTCGGCGAGCTTGATGAGCAGCACGCGGATGTCCTTCGACATCGCCACGATCATCTTGCGGACCGTCTCGGCCTGCGCGCTCTCACCGTACTTGACCTTGTCGAGCTTGGTGACGCCGTCGACGAGCATCGCCACCTCGTCGCCGAACACCGCGGTCAGCTCCGCGAGCGCGTACCCGGTGTCCTCCACCGTGTCGTGCAGCAGTGCGGCGGCGATGGCGCGTGGACCGAGGCCCAGCTCGGCGAGGATCTGG
Source organism: Microbacterium sp. (assembly GCA_031178475.1). GTDB lineage: Bacteria > Actinomycetota > Actinomycetes > Actinomycetales > Microbacteriaceae > Microbacterium. The sequence goes on from JAPSIX010000049.1 coordinate 1,267, forward strand.
GCGACGGCGAGCGGGTGGGTGATGTACGGCTCGCCGCTCTGGCGGAACTGCCCTGCGTGCTTCTCCCGTGCGACAGCATAGGCCCGCTCGATGATGGGGAGGTCGCCGCGGGGGTGGTTTGCGCGTACCGTGCGGATGAGGTTGTCGAGGTCGTTGACCCGGGGGGCGCGCGAGAAGATGCGGGGTACCAGCCGACGCAGGCTGGAGCCCTGCGATGTCGCCTGCGATTCCGCCATTCCTGCTCCCGTCCCGATCAGATCATCCTACGCGGGGCCGGGCCGCGCCGACCCGTACCGATCAGACCCCGGCGGTCGCGCGTTCGCGCGCTTCGAGCACCTTGGCGTCGTGCTGTGCGATGGCCGGCTCCTGTTCGCGGAAGAGCGAGTAGAGCGGCGCGGCGACGAACAGCGTCGAGTAGGTGGCGACGATGATGCCGACGAAGATCGACAGCGAGATGTCGATCAGGGTCTCCGCACCGAACCAGAACGCCCCGATGAACAGGATTGCTCCGACGGGGAGCGCTGCGACGATCGACGTGTTGATGGAGCGGATGAGGGTCTGGTTGACGGCGAGGTTCACCGAGTCGCCGAACGTCCGGGTGCTCTGCTCACCGTCTTCCGTGGTGTTCTCACGGATCTTGTCGAACACGACCGTCGTGTCGTACAGCGAATAGGCCAGGATCGTCAGGAACCCGATCACCGCCGCGGGAGAGATCTCGAACCCGGCGAGTGCGTAGATGCCGACCGTGATGACCAGCACATCGAGCAGGCCGATGATCGCGGCGGCCGACATCTTCCAGGTGCGGAAGTACACCGCGAGGATCAGGAAGGTCAGGGCGAGGAAGATCACCAGCCCCCACATCGACTGCCGAGTGACGTTCTCGCCCCAGGCCGGTCCGATAAAGGAGTTCGCGATCTCGGTCGCGTCCACCCCATAGGCGTCGGCGAGGGCGCCGGTGACCTGTTGGGTCTCCTCAGCGCTCATCTGGTCGGTCTGCACCCGAACGTCCCGCCCGCCGACGACGACGACCTTCGACGTCGCGTCGGGCACGACCGAGCGAACCGCCTCGGTCGCGGTGTCCTGATCGGTCGACTGCGGCGCCTGCACGGTGAACTGCGAACCGCCGGTGAACTCGATGGAGAACTGGATGGGACGGATCAGCGGCACGAGCGCCGAGGCGACGACGAGCGCGATCGCGATGAGGAACCACAGCCGGCGGCGACCGACGAACGGGAAGGAGACCTTCCCGGTGTAGAGCTTGTTCCCGAGCTCGTTCATGGAGAACATCAGGCGTCGGAGTCCTTCCCGGCATCCTTGGATCCCTGAGCGGCGAGGGCCTCAGCGCGTTTGCGCTCGGCGATGGTCAGGCGCTTCTCTGCTTCGCCACGGGCGCGGCGGTTGCGGGCGGCACGACCCGATGAGCCGACGAGCGCTTCGCGGTACTGCGACCGGCCGCGGTACACGGCGCCCAGCGACTCGGGGTCGAGGCCGGAGAGCTTGTGGCCGCCGCCGAAGAACCGCGTACGAGCGAGCAGCTGCATGACCGGATGGGTGAAGATCACGAAGATGAACACGTCGATCAGTGTCGTGAGCCCGAGTGTGAACGCGAAGCCCTTCACGGTGGCGTCGGCGAGGATGTACAGCACCACGGCCGCGAGGACGTTGATCGACTTCGAGATGTAGATGGTGCGCTTGGCGCGACCCCAGCCGTCCTCGACGGCGGCCGTGATCGATTTGCCGTCGCGCAGCTCGTCGCGGATGCGCTCGAAGTACACGATGAACGAGTCGGCGGTGAAGCCGATCGACACGATCAGACCGGCGACGCCGGCGAGTGAGAGGCGGAACCCCATCCGCCAGGCGAGGATGCTGATGATGATGTATGTCAGCACGCCCATCACGGCGATGGATGCCATGATCACCCAGCCGAGCGCGCGGTAGCTGATCAGGGAGTAGACCGCGACGAGTCCGAGGCCGATCAGACCGGCGATGAGGCCGTACTGCAGCTGCTGCGACCCGAGGGTAGCGGAGATGGTGTCGGAGCTCTCGACGTTGAAGCTCAACGGCAGGGCGCCGTAGCGCAGCTGATCGGCGAGTGCCTTGGAGCTGTCCTGGTCGAAGCTGCCCGAGATGCTGGGCTTTCCGTTCAAGATCGTCGCCTGCATGGCGGGCGCTGAGATGACGACGCCGTCCAGCACGAACGCGAACTGGTCGCGCGGGCTCTGCTGGGCCAGGCGGTTCTGGTTCAGCCGAACGCTGATGTCGCCGAACACTTCGGTGCCGTGCTCGTCGAGCACCAGGTTGACGGTCCAAGCGCCGCTCTGCTGGTCGCGCCCCGCGGTGGCGTCCTCGATGGAGGTGCCGTCGAGCTCCATCGGCCCGAGCAGATACTTCACCGAGTTCGTGGGATCGCACGCGATCAGCGGCTCGTCCGCCGGCGGGTTGGAATCGCCCCGCTCGGCCGTGCAGTCGTACGCGGCGAACTCAGCCTGAAGACGCTCGGTCATCCACGCCGGGTCACTCGCGTCGGTGGGCTCCGGGCTCGGCACCGCGTTCATCGAGTCGTTCGGCGTGGGGAAGGGCGTGCTCTTGCCGTCCTCGCCGACGAACGCCGTGGCAGCGTCGCTCGCGGCGAGCACCGCGCGGAACTCCAGCTGCGCGCTCGCCTGGATGCGCGCGCGGGTCTCCTCATCCGCCACACCGGGAATCTGCACCACGATGTTGCGGCCGCCCTCGGTGGTGATGTCCGCCTCGGCGACACCCGAAGCGTCGACGCGCTGGCGAATGATCGCGGCCGCCTGGTCGAGCTGCTCCTGGCTGGGGTCCGCGCCGTCCTCGGTCTCGGCGCTCAGTATGATCTGCGTACCGCCCTGCAGGTCGAGCGCGAGCTCAGGCGCCCACGAGCTCTGCTTGAATCCGTAGACGCCGACAGCGTTGATGCCGAACAGCACCGCTGTGACGATGAGCAGTCCGAGCAGGACCCGCCACGCATGACGGACCGGAGATGATGAAGCCACGAAGTTCCGCTTTCCGCGTGTGAGGTGTGGTTGACGCGTCAGTTGTCGCCGTCGCGCTCGAGGCGCGTGCGGGTCTCGTCCGGCGTCTCGAGGCGCGGCGCCTCGGGGTCGCCCACGGCGTCTGCGTCGAAAGCCCGATCGGCGTCGACAGCCTCCGTGTCCGCCGCGGTGGCGTCCAGGTCATCGACCGTGGGCTCGACGATGCGCAGGATCGCCTGGCTGTGCACTTCGATGACGACACCGGGGGCGATCTCGACCAGCGTCGGCTTGTCGAGGTCCTCGCCGTCGTACGCGACGATGGTGCCGTACAGGCCGCCCTGCAGCAGGACCTTCACGCCGGGAACGGTCTTCGCGGCCTTCTCCTCCTGCTCTGCCTTCATCTGCTTCTGACGCTTGCGCGTGTTCACGAACATGAACACGAGCATCATTGCGAGCAGACCGAAGAGGATGAGTTCCATGAGAAGAGAGCCTTTCAGTGCACGCCGAACACGGCGGTGCGGATAGGGGCCGGGGGCAGCCTTCAGCGATTATAGGTCATCGAGCAATGCCGGCCCGTCGGGGTGCGGCACGCCGAGATGCGTGTACGCCTCGGGCATGGCGACTCTCCCCCGCGGTGTTCGGCCGAGGAAGCCGATCCGCACGAGGTAGGGTTCGACGACGCTCTCCACGGTCTCCGCCTCTTCTCCCACAGCGACGGCGAGGGTGCTCAGGCCGACCGGTCCGCCGCGGAAGCGTCGGACGAGGGCTTCGAGCACCGCGCGGTCGAGGCGGTCGAGTCCGATCGGGTCGACGTCGTACAGCTCGAGCGCGGCCTTCACATCGTCGATGGATGCGTCGGAGCCGCCGGCATGCACGAGCGCGTAGTCGCGCACGCGGCGCAGCAGGCGGTTGGCGATGCGGGGTGTGCCCCGCGACCGGCGGGCGATCTCGGTGAGGGAGTCCTGCGGGAGCCGCACGCCCAGCACTCCGGCCGATCGCGCGATCACCCGCTCGAGATCGTCCTCACTGTAGAACTCGAGGTGCCCGGTGAATCCGAATCGATCACGCAGCGGGTTCGGGAGCAGACCCGAGCGGGTGGTTGCGCCGACCAGGGTGAAGGGCGCGAGATCGAGCGGGATGCTGGTGGCCCCGGCGCCCTTGCCGACCATGATGTCGATGCGGAAGTCCTCCATCGCGAGGTACAGCATCTCTTCGGCGGAGCGCGCCATGCGGTGGATCTCGTCGATGAAGAGCACCTCGCCGGGCGTAAGGCTGGACAGCAGGGCCGCCAGGTCGCCGGCGTGCTGGATGGCGGGCCCGCTGGACAGTCGCAGCGGGCGGTTGCTCTCGTGCGCGACGATCATGGCGAGGGTTGTCTTGCCGAGCCCGGGCGGGCCGGCGAGCAGGATGTGGTCGGCGGGCCGCTCCTGGATGCGCGCGGCATCGAGCAGCAGCTGCAGCTGCCCGCGCACCTTCGGCTGGCCTACGAAGTCGCCGAGGCTGGTCGGGCGCAGCGCTCCCTCGATCGCCAGCTCCGTCTCGTCCAGCGGCTCTGCCCCGCGCACGTCGTCAGCCACGATGCACCCCCGGGCCCATGGCTGCCAGCGCCCGGCGCAGCAGCGCGGGCACCGAGTCGCGTTCGGCGTCGGTGGCATCCTCGGCGGTCTGCGCTGCAGCCTCTGCGGCGACCTTCTCCGACCAGCCGAGTCCGACCAGCGCCGCCGTGACCTGGTCGACCGTGGTGGAAGGCGCGGCGGCGACAGTGCGCGCGACCCGCGGTTGCACCTTGCCGGCTAGCTGCAGGACGATCAGCTTCGCCGTCTTCGGGCCGATCCCCGACACGCGCCGGAAGGGTGCGTCGTCCTCCCCCGTCACCGCTTCGGCGATCTGATCGACGGTGAGGTGCGCCAATACGCCCAGCGCCGACTTGGGGCCGACGCCGGTGACGCTGAGCAGCTGACCGAAGATCTCGAGCTCGTCGCGGTCGCCGAAGCCGTAGAGAGTGAGAGCGTCCTCACGCACGATGAGGCTGGTGTGCAGCTGCAGCCGCTCCCCCACGACGGCGGTGTGTGCGACGTCGCCCGGGACGAACACCGAGAACCCGACGCCGCCGGTCTCGAGGACGACGTGATCCGGCCCGGTGTGCAACACCGTGCCGTGCAGGGAGGAGATCATGTGTCCACCCTACGGGCGGTCCGCTCCGCCGGTTGTTGAGCGAGCGAAGCGAGTCGAAACACGAGCGACACGCTCGGCATCGGCCCACGCCCGTTGCGCGGGGGTCAGTGCACCGGCATCCGATACGCCGGCCGCGTCGCGGCGCCACGCGTGACACAGGGCGATCGCGAGGGCGTCGGCGGCGTCGGCAGGCTGGGGAGGTGCGTCGAGGCGGAGGATGCGAGCGATCATCGATTGCACCTGCCGTTTGTCGGCGGAGCCGTATCCCGTAACGGCCGCTTTCACCTCGCTCGGCGTATGCGTGGCGGCGGGGAGTCCGGCTTCGGCGGCGATGAGCAGCGCCACTCCGGATGCCTGTGCTGTGGCCATCACGGTCTGCACGTTGTGCTGGGCGAAGACGCGCTCGACGGCGACGGCCTGCGGTCGGTGCTCATCGATCGCTTCGCGGATGCCGGTCGCGATCCGCGCGAGACGCATCGATATGTCGGAGTCGGCGGGGGTGCGCACCACGCCGACGTGCACGAGCGTCGCCCGCCGGGACCGGTCGACATCGACGATGCCGACCCCGCAACGGGTGAGACCGGGGTCGATGCCGAGCACGCGAAGGGTTGTCACTCCCCCAGGTTATGTGCGGGCTGTCGGCGTGCCAGGGCGACGCGCCACGGCCGCCGCCTACCAGGGCGAGTACGTGTTACTCGTCGTCGTTCTCGAGTTCGGCCTGCACCTCGGCGGTGAGGTCGAAGTTCGAGTACACGCTCTGCACGTCGTCGCTGTCCTCGAGGGCGTCGATGAGCCGGAACACCTTGCGGGCGGTGTCGGCGTCGATCTCGACCTTGAGGTTGGGCACGAACTCGACGTCGGCGGATTCGTAGTCGAGGCCGGCCTCCTGAAGAGCCTTGCGGGTCTCCACCATGTTCGACGGGTCTGTGATGACCTCGAAGCCCTGGGCGTGCGGTTCGATCTCCTCGGCGCCTGCTTCGAGGGCCGCCATCATGACGTCGTCCTCGGTGGTGCCCTCTCCGGACACGACGATGACACCCTTTCGGGTGAAGTTGTAGGCCACCGAACCGGGGTCGGCGAGAGTGCCGCCGTTGCGGGTGAGTGCCGTGCGCACCTCGGCGGCGGCGCGGTTCTTGTTGTCCGTCAGCACCTCGATCATCAGGGCGACGCCCGAGGGTCCATAGCCCTCGTACGTGATGTTCTGGTACTCGACGGCCTCGCCGCCGATGCCGGCGCCGCGCTTGATCGCCCGGTCGATGTTGTCGTTCGGGACGGACGTCTTCTTCGCCTTCTGCACGGCGTCGTACAGCGTGGGGTTGCCGCCGAGGTCGGCTCCGCCGAGCTTCGCGGCGACCTCTATGTTCTTGATGAGCTTCGCGAACGACTTCGCACGGCGCGCGTCGATGACGGCCTTCTTGTGCTTGGTCGTCGCCCACTTGGAGTGCCCGGACATATATCTCCGCTCGTGTGTCGCGCCCCCGTCGGAAAGAGGGCGTCGTCCATTCTATGCGAGCCCATCGCAGGCACCCCGGTATACCACCGCGCAGAGCCTTGTACCGAGCACCCTGCGGTGGGAGACTTCGCGCATGGATGATCGGGAGCGCGCTCTCGACGCCGCGCACCGCCGCGCCTCGGAGTTCCTGGGGACTCTCGACGACCGGCCGGTGTGGCCGCGCGCGAGCCTGGATGAGATGCTGGCCGCGTTCGGCGGCCCACTGCCCGCGCAGGGCTCGGAACCGGCGGAGGTCATCGATGAGATGGCGCGACGCGCGGACCCGGGGTTGGTGGCGATCCCCGGCGGCCGCTTCTTCGGATTCGTGATCGGCGGCACCCACCCCGCCGCGCTCGGCGCGGACTGGCTCGTCTCGGCGTGGGACCAGAACTCCGGCTCCTCCCGACTGACGCCGGCCACCGTCGCCCTCGAGCGGGTCGCCGGACAGTGGATGCTGGAGCTGCTGGGGCTCCCGGCGTCGGCGAGCGTCGGGTTCGTCACCGGAGGGCAGCTGGCGAACTTCACCTGCTTGGCGACGGCACGTAACGCCGTGCTCGCCCGGGCGGGTTGGGACCTGGCGGTGCAGGGGTTGCGCGGTGCACCTCCGATCCGTTTCGTGGTCGGAGCGGATCGGCACGGTTCCGTCGATCGGGCCGCTCGTTTCCTCGGCATCGGCAGCTCGGAGATGATCGTCGTGCCCTCGGACGACCAGGGGCGGATGCTGCCTGACAGCCTGGAGGACGCGCTGGCGAACGGCGACGGTCCGGTGATCGTGTGCCTGCAGGCGGGCGAGGTGCACACCGGCGCCTTCGACGCGTTCGATGAACTGGTTCCGATTGCGCGGCGACACGGAGCGTGGGTGCACGTGGACGGCGCGTTCGGTCTCTGGGCTGCCGCTTCGCCCTCGCTGTGCCGGCTGACTGCGGGGATGGAGCAGGCCGATTCGTGGGCGACCGACGCCCACAAGACCTTGAACGTGCCGTACGACTGTGGAATGGCGATCGTGCGGGATCCTGCCGACTCGGTCGCCGCGTTCCGCACCGGCGGCGACTATCTCATCTACTCCGGTCTCGATCCGTGGGATGTCACGCCCGAGCTGTCGCGCCGGGCGCGGGGCGTGCCCGCCTGGGCGGCGCTGAGAAGCCTCGGCCGCGACGGCGTGGCAGGGCTGCTGGACCGGCTGCATCAGAACGCCGTCGCCATGGCCGACGGACTCTCTGGAATCGACGGCGTGGAGGTCGTCAACGACGTCGTCTACACGCAGGTCATGCTGCGGCTCGCGTCGGATGCCGCCACTCGCGCCCTCGGAGACGCCATGCTCGTCGAGGGCACGGCGGTGTTCACAGGCGCGGAGTGGCGCGGGCGCGCGGTGCTCCGCTGCTCGATGTCGTCCTGGGCGACGACACCCGACGACATCAACCGGACCGTGACGGCCGTGCACGAGCTGGTGGCCTCATGATCATCTCGGTGGTGTCCGCGCTCGTGGCGGCGTTGTGTTCCTCGCCATCGGAGCGATCATCGGGGCCGTCGCGTGGCTCACTGGCGCGGATGCCGTCGGTCGGACGCTCGCCGTCTTCACCTGCGCCTCGATGGCGGCGCCGGGGTGTTGCTGTCCGTGAGCGATCGCCGGCTGTGGCGGAGCATGGTCGCCGTGAGCGATCGCCGGCTGTGGCGGAGCATGGTCGGTCAGTCGGTGCCGCAGAGCATCGCTCTCATCGCCGCGCTGCTGGCGTGAGTGCCGTCGGGTTCGGCTCCGGCCGGCGCGCCTCGACGTGATCGAGGAAGCGTTCGTGGAAGCGCGTCTCCCCGGAGATCTCGGGGTGGAAGCTGATGCCGATCAGGGCGCCCTGTTCGACCGCGACGACCCGCCCGTCGTCGAGCGCGCCCAGCGTCGTGGCGGCCGGTCCGACGGACTCGACCACCGGGCCGCGGATGAACGCGGCATGCACCGGCTCGGCGCCGAGCGCGGGCACGCTCAGATCGGCCTCGAAGGACTCGGTCTGTCGTCCGAAGGCGTTTCGGCGCACGACGACGTCGAGTCCGCCGAAGGACTGCTGGCCCTCGATCGCGTCGAGCACGGTGTCGGCGAGCATGATCAGGCCGGCGCAGGTGCCAAGGACGGGCATCCCGTTGCGGATCGCCTGACGGATCGGATCACGCATTTTGAAGATCCGGGAGAGCTTGTCGATCACCGTCGACTCGCCACCGGGGATGACCAGGCCCGACACCGTGGCGAACTCCTCGGGGCGGCGGACCCGCACGACATCGGCTCCCAGGCGCTCTAGCAGGGCGGCGTGCTCACGCACGTCGCCCTGCAGCGCGAGAACGCCGACTTTCGGGCTACCAGCCACGCTCGGCGAGCCGGTGCGGCGCGGGCAAGTCCGAGACGTTGATGCCGACCATGGCTTCGCCGAGCCCGCGGGACACATCGGCGATCACCTTGGGGTCGTCGTAGAACGTGGTGGCCTTGACGATCGCCTTGGCGCGCTCGGCCGGGTTGCCCGACTTGAAGATGCCCGAGCCTACGAACACGCCGTCGGCACCCAGCTGCATCATCATCGCCGCATCCGCCGGTGTCGCGACGCCGCCGGCAACGAACAGCACGACCGGCAGCTGACCGGTCTCGGCGATCTCGGCGACGAGCTCGTACGGGGCCTGCAGCTCCTTCGCTGCGACATATAGTTCGTCCTTCGGCAGGGCCTGCAGAGCGGCGATCTCGCCGCGGATCTTGCGGATGTGCTTCATCGCCTCCGAGACATCACCGGTTCCGGCTTCGCCCTTGGAACGGATCATGGCTGCGCCCTCGTTGATGCGACGCAGCGCCTCACCCAGATTGGTCGCGCCGCACACGAACGGCACCGTGAAGTTCCACTTGTCGATGTGGTTGACGTAGTCGGCGGGTGAGAGCACCTCGGACTCGTCGATGTAGTCGACGCCGAGCTCCTGCAGCACCTGCGCTTCGACGAAGTGACCGATGCGCGCCTTCGCCATCACCGGGATCGAGACGGCGTCGATGATGCTGTCGATCATGTCGGGATCGCTCATCCGCGACACGCCACCCTGAGCGCGGATGTCGGCCGGTACCCGCTCGAGTGCCATCACGGCGACCGCGCCGGCGTCTTCGGCGATCTTCGCCTGCTCGGCGGTGACCACGTCCATGATGACCCCGCCCTTCAGCATCTCGGCGAGTCCGCGCTTCACGCGCGAGGATCCGGTGGTGGTGGTGGTCTGGTCGGACATGGTCACTCCTCATGTGACAAAGAACAGATTGGCCTATGTCAAAAGATAGCACCATAGAATCGAGCAGATGAACGTGCAGATCACCGGGACGACAGCGGCTGAGATCGCCGACAGCGTACGCGGGCTGCGTGACCGGGGTCTTCTGCGGCCCGGCGACGCCCTGCCCCCGGTGCGCGAGCTGGCCGGCATCCTGGGTGTGAACCGCAACACCGCGGTCGCCGCCTACCGTCAGCTGGCGCAGGCCGGACTGGTCGTGTCGCGGGGGCGGGGCGGCACGCTCGTCGCCGGCGCAGAGACCGTCGCGCAGGAGGGCAGCGCGACGGACACCGTGCTGCGCGACATCGGTTCGGGAAACCCCGACCCGGCTCTGATCCCTGACCCCAGCGCCGCGCTGACCCGCATCGCCGCCCGCCCGGTGCTGTACGGCGAGCCGGTGATCGACCGTGAGCTCGAAGAGTGGGCGCACGAATGGATGACCACCGACCTGCCTCGCGACGATCTGCGGATCACCGTGACGAGCGGTGCCGTCGACGCCGTCGAACGTCTGCTCGCCCAGGCTCTGATGCGCGACGACGCGGTGGCGCTCGAGGACCCCTGCTTCCTCTCTAGCATCCACACCGTCCGTCTGGGCGGCTATCGCGCCGTTCCCGTTCCCGTCGATGAGGAGGGGATGACGGTCGACGGCCTGCGGTCCGCGCTGGAGGCCGGCGTTCGTGCGATCATCAGCACTCCCCGCGCCCAGAACCCGACCGGGGTGAGCCTCTCCCCCACCCGCGCCGCCGCCCTCC
>JAPSIX010000232.1 GCA_031178475.1 Microbacterium sp.
TGAGCTTCAGCGTCGACAACCCGCACCATGATCACGCCAAGGTCGCGATCCTCACCGCTTCCGTCGCAGCGGCGCTGCTGGCATCCCTGCTTCTCGGGCTGCGCAACCGGCGTTACCGCAAGCACGATGAGCGGGCGCAGGCGGACGCCGACGCCAGCTGACCGGTCTCGGCGACCAGCCGCGCTCAGGTCGAGATCGACGCCGCGCGGCGAGCGCGACCGTCACCGCCCCGAGGCATGCGCCGACCGCACCCTTGACAGTCAATTGAACGGTCGTTTAGCATCCTGAATATGCGTTCAGGATCTGACGACCTCACCACCCGGGCTCGCATTCGCGACGCCGCTGTGGTGCGGTTCGCGCGCAACGGCTTCGCGGGCACATCCCTGCGCCAGATCGCCGAGGATGCCGGGGTGAGCGCCGCCCTGATCGTGCACCACTTCGGCAGCAAGGACGGATTGCGAGCTGCCTGCGACGAGTATGTGGTCCACTCGATGCTCGACGACAAGGACGAGCTGATGGGGGCGGATGCCGCGTCGATGATGCGCGCGGCGCTCGACAACCCGGAACGGTACGGACCGACGCTGGACTACCTGGCTCGGATGCTGACCGACGACTCTCCGGCATCCGACCGCCTGTTCGACACGTTCCTCACCGGGACCCGCCGGATGATGGAGAGCCAGATCGCGGCTGGTCTGATGCGACAGCCGTCCGACCTCGAGGCGACCGCCGCCTATCTGACGCTGTACGGCCTCGGGCCGGTCGTGCTCCAGCGGCAGCTGACCCGCACCTTCGGCGAACCTCGCCTGTCTCCCGCACTGCTCGAGCGCTCGACGCTGCCGGTGCTGGAGATGTTCACGCACGGCCTGTACACCGACGACCGTCTGCTGGTCGCGGCACGCGAGGCTCTCGCCCGCCGCGCCGGCCCCCCGTCGGACAAGGGCGAGAACGATCCCAACCAGGACCCGGATCCGCCGCGCTGAGGCGTCCGACCATCCGAATCTCCCACCTCTTCCACGAAAGGAGCAGGGCGATGACCCCTGCCATCGAACTCACTCAACTGCGCAAGGAGTACGGCCGACACGTGGCCGTCGACTCCTTGAACCTCACGGTCGAGCCCGGCACCGTGTTCGGCCTGATCGGTCCGAACGGCGCGGGCAAGACCACCACCCTGCGCATGATCCTCGACATCATCCGCCCCACCTCGGGAACCGCCCGCGTGCTCGACGATGAACCCCGCCGCGGCGGGCCGGCGCTGCGCCGGCGGATCGGATTCATCCCCGGTGAGCTGCGCCTGGACGGACGGATGACCGGTCGACGGATGCTGCGGTTCTACGCCGAGGTGTCCGGCCCGGTTCCGGCGGGAGCGATCGACGACCTGGCCGACCGGCTCGGTCTTGATCTGTCGCGGCCGGTGCGCACTCTGTCCAAGGGCAACAAGCAGAAGCTGGGCATCGTTCAGGCCTTCATGCACCAGCCACCGCTTCTCGTGCTCGACGAGCCGACCAGCGGCCTGGACCCCCTCGTACAGCGGGAGTTCCTGCGCATGGTCGACGAGGCGCGCGCCAACGGCCAGACCGTGCTGCTGAGCTCGCACGTGCTCAGCGAGATCCAGCAGACCGCGGACGCGGTGGCGGTGCTCAGCTCAGGCAGGATCGTCGCGGAGGGCGATGTGGCCTCGCTGCGCCTGGGGCGGATTCGGCGTCTTCGTGCCGGCCTGTCCGGTGTCGGCGAGCAGCAGGCGCGCGCCGCGCTCGCGCAGCTCTCGCAGATCAAGGACCTCGAGATCGCCCCGGCCGAGGACGGCGTGCGAGTCTCCGCCACTGTCGAGGGCGAGATCGACCCCGTGGTGAAGCTGCTCGCGCAGCACCGGGTCGCCGATCTGGCCGTCGAAGAGCCCGACCTGGAGGAATCCGTGCTGCGGCTCTACGGCGACGGCGCAGCCGCCCGCCGACGGACCGGCTTGGCCGGAGAGGAGGACTCCGATGCGTAAGCCACTTCCTGTCCTGCGGCGGACGCTGCGGGAGTCCTGGCGTGGACTGCTCGGCTGGTCGATCGGCGTGACGGCCGTGCTGTTCATGTACCTTCCGCTGTTCCCCAGCATCGCCGGCAACGGGCAGATGCAGCAGATCATCGAGAGTCTGCCTCCCGAGTTGGTGAACGCACTCGGCTACGACCAGATCAGCAGTGGCCCTGGCTACGCACAGGGCACGTTCTACGGGCTGCTCGGGTTCCTGCTGCTCACCATCGCCGCGACGGGCTGGGGAGCCGGCGCGATCGCGGGTGCCGAGGAGACGGGTCGGCTCGAACTGGATCTGGCGCACGGCATCGGCCGGGTCCAGTACGCGCTGGAGTCCGCCGCTGCGGTGTTCATCCGGTTGCTGTGGCTCGGCGTCCTCGCCGCCGTGCTGGTCGCGGCGCTCAACGACTCCGCCGAGCTCGGCATCGACGCGGGCCGGCTCGTCGACGCGACCGCGGCCCTCGTCGGACTGACGATGCTCGGTGGCAGCGTCGCCCTGTTCGCCGGGGCGATCACGGGCCGTCGCGCCGTCGGCGTCGCGGCTGGTGCGGGCATCGCTGTGGCGGGGTACGCGTTCAACGCGATCGCGAATCAAGTGCAGGATGCCGAGTGGCTGAGGGTGCTCTCCCCGTACTCGTGGGCGTACCACCAGCCGCCGCTGTCAGAGGGCGCCGACCCGGGCGGACTGCTCGCGCTGTGGGGTCTGAGCGCGGTGTTCGTCGCCGCGAGCGCGTGGGCGCTCAGCCGCCGCGACGTGGTGGGTTGAGCCGACCGGGTCGGGTGGGAGCCTAAGTCCGGTGCGCGCTCACGCGCACCGGACTTCTGCTCCCATGAGAGAGCGGATGCGGGGGCGAAGCGCCCCGGAAACGCGAAACCGGCCGGAGCCCGAAGGCTCCGACCGGTTCGAGTCGCAGTGCGCTGCGCTCAGAGCGCGCGGATGTTCGCTGCCTGCATGCCCTTGGGGCCACGCTCGGGGTCGAACTCGACCTTCTGGTTCTCGGTCAGCTCCTTGAAGCCCGACCCGG
>JAPSIX010000233.1 GCA_031178475.1 Microbacterium sp.
ACCGCGCAGTAGGCTGAACACGTGCTTCTCAGCGATCGCGACATCAGGGCCGAACTCGCGTCGAGCCGCATCGGGCTGGCGCCGCACGACCCGGAGATGATCCAGCCGTCCAGCGTGGACGTGCGCCTGGACCGGTACTTCCGGCTGTTCGACAACCACAAGTACCCGTTCATCGATCCCGCCGTCGACCAGCCCGAGCTGACCCGGCTGATCGAGGTCGCCCCTGACGAGCCGTTCATCCTGCATCCGGGCGAGTTCGCGCTGGGCGCGACGTTCGAGCAGGTCACCCTGCCGGCCGATGTCGCCGCGCGACTGGAGGGCAAGTCCTCTCTCGGTCGGCTCGGGCTCATCACGCACTCCACCGCCGGGTTCATCGATCCCGGATTCACCGGGCACGTCACCCTCGAGCTGGCGAACGTCGCGACCCTGCCGATCAAACTGTGGCCGGGGATGAAGATCGGGCAGCTGTGCTTCTTCCGCCTGACCTCGCCCACCGAGAACCCGTACGGATCCGGCCCCTACGGCAACCGTTATCAGGGACAGCGCGGACCCACGGCATCCCGCTCGTTCCACAACTTCCACCGCACCGACGTGGGCGTGACGGACGCGGGGGCGATCGGAGGCTGACATGGGCGACGAGACCGGGCGCGACAACGAAGGGCAAGACGCCGTCGTGCCGGAAATCGACATCCCCGATCCCGAGATCCCCGAGCCCGACATCCCGCACGCAGCCCTCACCGAGCCGGTGATCCCGCCGCCGCCGGAGTCTGTCTCGGAGCCGGTCACCCGCGCCGCGCGACGAAGCGACGCCCTGCCTGCCGTCCCGGCACCGCCGACCCCGTCGCGTCCGGCGCCCGCGCCCGACCCGGAGGTCGTGCCCCCGGCATCCGGAGCCACCCCGGGCAGCTATCGCGGATGGACGATCGCGATCTACAGCATCCTGCTCGTGCTGCTCATCGGTGCGATCGCGCTGATCCTGTTCCTCACCTCGCAGGGCATCACGCCCTTCTCGATCTCGCTGGGTGTGGCCGCACCGCTCCCCGTCACCTTCGCGACCTGATCACCGCAGGCGGACGATCGGTCGGATGCCCCGGACGGACGGTCGGGTGCGCACTGCCCGTGGAGCCCAGGCTGGAACCATGACCATCACCGCACCTCTTCCTGTCGCCCCCGCCTCCGGCACGCCCACCCGGATGCCGTACGGCGCGCTGCTCACGATGATGGCGATGAGCTTCCTGCTCGTCACCGCGGAGTTCCTGCCGAACGGCGTGCTCACCGAGATCGCGGCCGAGCTCGGCGTCACGCCCGGCCAGGCGGGCCAGCTGGTCACGGTCACCGCCCTGGTCGGGCTGCTGGTCGCGCCGACCATCGGGCTCGCCCTGCCGACGCTCGACCGCCGCACGCTGCTGGTCTGGATGGCCGCTGCGGCTGCGCTGTCGAACGCGATCGTCGCGATCGCCCCGAACCTTGCGCTCATGCTTCTCGCCCGGGTGCTGCTCGGCGCGGCCCTCTCGGGCTTCTGGACCATGTCGATCACCGTGGCCGCGCGCATCGCCGGACCGGAGCGGCTGGGTCGCGCCGTGATGTTCACCTCGGCGGGCACATCGCTGGCAACCGTCGCCGGCGTGCCGGTCGGCGTGATGCTCAGTGAGCTGGTCGACTGGCGCGCCGTGTTCGGTCTCGCCGCGCTCGCCACCGGCGTGCTCGCGGTCGCGCTGCGGATGCTGCTGCCCCGCGTACCGGCCCAGCACGCCGCGCGTCTGCCGGTGCTGTTCGAGACGCTGCGCCGCCCCGGTGTCGGCCTCGGCGCGATCGGCCACGTGCTGGTCGTGTTCGGGCACGCTCTCGCATACACCTACATCCGCCTCGCGCTCGAGCGCGTGCAGTCCGACGGCGGCACGGTCGACGCGGGCACCATCATCCTGCTGCTCGCCGTGTTCGGCGTGGGCGGCCTGATCGGCAACCTCGCGGTCGGTGCCGTCGTCGATCGCCGGTACCGGATGCTGGCGGTCATCACTCCGGTCGTGATCGCCGCGTCCGTGGTGGCGATGATCATCGGCGCAGGCTCGCTCTGGACGATCGGCGCTGCGTCGTTCGTCTGGGGCTTCTTCTTCGCGTCGTGGCTGCTGATCGTGAACACCTGGGTCGGGCACCGGATGCCGGATCGCCTCGAGGCCGGTGGCAGCATCGTCGTCGTCGGGTTCCAGGCCGCGATCATGCTCGCCGCAGGGCTGGGCGGTCTGCTGGTGGACGCTCTCGGCATCGAGCTGGCCTACCAGGTCGGTGCGATCGTGCTCGTCGCGGGAGCCGTGCTGTTCGGGCTGTCGAACCGGGCGAGCAGGGGATAGCGGCTAGGCCGGTACTTCCGACCGCCATGACGAGGGCGTCATCCCGGTGTGGCGGCGGAACGCCCGGCTGAAACCCTCGTCCGACGAGTATCCGAGCGAGCGCGAGACGTCGGCGACGGTGCGCCCGCGAGCGAGCATGTCCTGCGCGGTCCGCATCCGCACGTCGGTCACGTACTGGGCCGGTGACGTGCCGAACGTGCTGCGGAACCTCGCGGCGAACACCGAGCGTGACATCGCCCCCAGCGCGGCGAGTGTCTCGACCGTCCAGTCGCGGCCCGGCTCCTCGCGCACCGCCTCGGCCACCCGCTCCAGGAACGGATCCGCACTGATGGCGGGCCACCCCTCCGGTGCGCAGCCGATCGATGTCCACGCGCGGATCACCGACTGCAGCAGGACGGTCGCCATGGAGCGGCAGATCGTCTGATCGCCCTCCCGAGACGGCTGGGGGCACTCCCCTCCCATGTACGGCGCGAGGGCCGCGGCGGCGGGCTCCTCCTCGGCGAAGCCGCTGACCCACGCGGCGTCGGGCAGCAGATCCGGCAGGTGCCGGGCGCGCTCACTCAGTCGCAGGCGGGAGACGAGCACGACGCCTCCGGCGTCGATGACGACGGATGCCGGCCGGCGGCCGCTCGTGAGCAGTGCGTCCCCTGCCGAGAGCTGCACGCGGATGCCGGTGGCGTCGGCGTGCAC
>JAPSIX010000050.1 GCA_031178475.1 Microbacterium sp.
CGCGATCGCGCAGCCGGTGGTAGTCGGCGAGGTCGGCCTCCGTCGCCACGCCGTAGGAGCGCGCCGCGCGTCGCACCAGCTCGCGCACGGCATCGGTCCGCGGCACGTGACGATCGAGCACTTCGGCCGGGATGACCTGCTCGGCGAGGCCGTACCGGCGCTCGAAGCCCGCGCGGCCGGCGATCGCCACCTCGCCGCAACGCCACAGCTGCTCCAAAGCGTGCTTCGCCTCGTCCCAGTCCCACCACGGCCCGCGCTCGCGGGGGACGTCCTCGCGGAGATCGGCGGGGCGCAGCGGCCCCCGCGCGCGCAGCTCGTCGCGCACCCAGTCGAGCGTGCGGGCGTGCACATGCCACCCTCGGGACGGATCCGCGGCGCGTCGCCGCCACTCGTGCATACGGAAGCGCCACAGCGCCCAGTCCGCCACGGGCATGAACGCCGCCTCGTGCGCGAGGTACTCGACGTAGTTCGTCGGCCGGGCGAGGAACGTGCGGTCGAAGAGCGCAGGGTCGTACGCGCCCAACCGCGCGAACATGGGCAGATAGTGCGAACGCACGAAGACGTTCACCGAGTCGATCTGCAGGACGCCCAGCCGATCCATGGTGCGGTGCAGGTGCCTGGCCGCCACCGTCGCCGGAGGCTGCCTCGAGAACCCCTGCGCCGCCAGGGTCATCCGGCGCGCCTCGGCTGCACTGAGCGTCTGAGCCCTGCGGCCCGCATCCATGTCGGTCACCGGGCCAGGGTATCGGCGGGCTCGGACACTCGCCCGCCGACGCACACACGGGCCCGCGGACGGCAGGACCATAGAATTGCACAATGAGCGACGAGCGCAGGTCGAGATTCCGAAACCCGTTCCGCCCCGTCCCGCCGCCCATCGACCGCACGGTGACGACCGCCGCCGACGAAGCGATTCCGTTCGGCCTGCGCGTCGCCGCCGGATACGGATGGCGGATGCTGGTGATCGCCGCGGTCATCGGCGTCTTCGTCTGGCTGGTGATGCTGCTGAAGCTGCTCGTCATCCCGTTGCTCGTCGGCATCCTCGTCACCGCGCTGCTGTGGCCGGCCTTCGAACTCATGCTCAGGGCGCGCTTCCCGCGCTGGCTGGCCATCGCCATCGCCATCGCCGGCGCGCTGGGCGTCGTCACGGGGCTGATCTGGCTCGTCGTCTGGCAGGTGCGGCAGCAGATGGGCGACGTGCAGGAACGGACCATGGCGGCGATCGACGCGTTCCGTCAGTTCCTCATCGACGGCCCGCTGCATCTCAGCGAAGCCGAGATCCAGGAGTACATCGACGACGGGATCGCACTCATCCAGCGGCAGGCCGAGTTCCTCTGGACGGCCGCCGGTGCGCTGGGCGGCACGGCAGCTCACGTGGTCGCCGGCGCGCTGCTGTCGCTGTTCATCCTGGTCGCCCTGCTCGCCGACGGAGGAGGCATCTGGCGCTGGACCGTCAGGCTGTTCCCCCGCGACGCGCGCCCCGCTGTGGACGCCGCTGCGCGCAACGGCTGGGCGACGGTCGTCAACTACGCTCGCACGCAGGCGCTGGTCGCCGCCATCGACGCGCTGGGCATCGGCATCGGCGCCGCGCTGCTGGGGGTGCCGCTGGCCATCCCCATCGCCGTGCTCGTCTTCCTCGGCTCCTTCATCCCGATCGTCGGTGCCGTGATCACCGGGGCACTCGCCGTGTTCCTCGCCCTCGTCTACAACGGCCCCTGGATCGCGCTGGCGATGCTGGGCGTGGTGCTCCTCGTGCAGCAGCTCGAGGGACACGTCCTCCAGCCCATCCTGATGGGCTCGGCGGTCAAGGTCCATCCGCTTGCGGTCGTGCTGGTTGTGGCCGGCGGCGCCATGATCGCCGGCATCCCCGGTGCACTGTTCGCGGTGCCGCTGGCAGCCTTCATCAACGTGGCCGCGGTGACGATCGGAAGCGGATCGTGGCGCACCGGGGAGCACCCCAGGGGCGATCAGCTGATCTGGACCACCGTGCCGCATGACCGTGCGAGGAGAGCGCGATGACCACAGTTCCCACCCTGGCCGAGTTCACCGCGGCGGCGCAGAGCCTGGACGGCGTCATCTCGCACACGCCCGCGCTGCCCTCCCGCGCACTCAGCGAGACGCTCGGCGCGCCGGTCGTGCTGAAGATGGAGAACCTGCAGAACACGGGTTCGTTCAAGATCCGCGGCGCCACGTACCGACTCGCCCAGCTCACCGCCGAGGAGCGCTCCCGGGGGGTCGTCGCGGCGTCCGCGGGCAACCACGCCCAGGGCGTCGCCCTGGCCGCGCAGGCCCTCGGCATCCCCGCCACGATCTTCATGCCTCTCGGCGTGCCGGTTCCGAAGCTGCTCGCCACCCGCGGGTACGGCGCCGAAGTCGTGCTGGAGGGCGAAACCGTCGCCACATCCCTGCGGCTCGCCGCCGAGTTCTCCGAGCGCACCGGCGCGGTGCTCATCCACCCGTTCGACCACCGTGACATCGTCATCGGACAGGGGACGCTCGGGCTGGAGGTGTTCGAGGACGTGCCTGACGTCGACACCGTGTTGATGGGCATCGGCGGCGGTGGGCTCATCGCCGGCGTCGCCGCCGCGGTCAAGGCGTCCGCCGCCCGGGAGGGCCGCACCGTGCGGGTGATCGGCGTGCAGGCCGAGAACGCCGCCGCCATGCCGCCCTCGCTCGACGCCGGACACCCGGTCGAGATCCACACCCAGCCGACCATCGCCGACGGCATCCTCGTCGGCCGACCCGGCGGCGTGCCGTTCGAGATCATCCGCGATCACGTCGACGAGGTCGTCACCGTCAGCGACGACGATATCGCCCGTGCCCTGCTGGTGCTGCTCGAGCAGGCGAAGGTGGTGGTGGAGCCGGCCGGAGCGGTGGGCGTCGCGGCGATCCTCGCCGGCAAGGTGCGCGCAACCGGTAAGACCGTGGCCATCCTCTCCGGCGGGAACATCGACCCGCTGCTGCTGCAGCGCGTCGTCGCGCACGGACTCGCCGCGGCAGGACGCTACCTCACGGTACGCATCCCGCTGCCCGACCGCCCAGGTCAGCTGGCCCGCGTGTCGGATCTGCTCGCACAGGTCGGCGCGAACGTGATGGAGGTGCTGCACACCCGGCACGGTCAGGGCATGCAGATCAGCGAGGTCATCCTGCAGATGAGCATCGAGACCCGTGGCGTCGAACACGCGAGGCTGACCCTCGATACGCTGCGCGATGCCGGCTACGAGCCGATCGTCGTGCCCGACTAGCGCGATGCGCCCTCGGGCAGCGCCTGTGCACTGGCCCGAGGGCGCATCGGCGCGGCGTCAGCCCGTGTAGGTCTCCACGCCGGTGACCTCCACGGAGATCATGCGGCCGTTCGGTGCCTCGTAGGACGACTTCTCGCCGACCTTCAGGCCGAGGATGGCCTGGCCGAGCGGACTCGCCTCGCTGTACACGTCCAGGTCGCTGCCGCCCGCCGCGATCTCACGGCTGCCGAGCAGGAACGTCTCTTCGTCGCCGGCGACGATCGCGGTCACGACGGTGCCCGGCTCGACGACGCCGCGGCTGGTCGGCGCCTCGCCGACCTTCGCAGTCTTCAGCAGCTGCTGCAGGGTGCGGATGCGCGCCTCCTGCTTGCCCTGTTCGTCCTTGGCCGCGTGGTAGCCGCCGTTCTCCTTGAGGTCGCCCTCTTCGCGGGCTGCCTCGATCCGCTGCGCGATCTCGTCACGACCGGTGGTCGAGAGGTATTCGAGCTCTTCGACGAGCCGGTCGTAGGCTTCCTGGGTGAGGAAAGGTACCTGAGCGTCGGTGGACACAGCGTGCTCCTTCGTGCGGGCCCCTCGTGGGGCTTGTGAGGATGCCGGACCTCGCGTGGCGGGGCCCGGGATATGCCAAGACGCCCCGGCGTGGGCCGGGGCGTCGGTCATCTTGCGTTGATTCTAGGCGACCCAGCAGGTGTTCACCAAACCCGTGGTGGCCATCGCGACCGTCGGAACGGTGACGCTGAGGGCCTGCGCATGCCGCTCGGTCGCGGCGATCTCGACGATCTTCCATCCGACGACACCGAACTCCTCGTCCTGCGCCTCGACGGCGCAGACGATGCCGGAGCCGCGCGGGGCGGTGACCTGGAAGTGCACGGTCACGCTGTGCTCGTCGACGACCTCGAAGCCCAGATCGTCGGCATCGACGGCATCCATCGTGGTCGACACCGTCATCCAGCCGAACGCGACCACGACGGCCGTCGCGGCGACACCCCCGACGATCCAGGGGAGCCGGCGCCGTCCGGTGCGCCCGTAGCGCTCGTCGAGCTCGCGTGCGGTCGTCACGGGTCTCCTGCGTCTCAGGCGGCGGATAGGCTGGTCTTCCCAGGTTATGCGACCTGCGCAGGAAAGGCGGAACCATGCTCGCGTTCGGTGATGCGACTCCGATGCCGACGCCGTCGATGACGGTGGATCCGGAGTCCGTGACGCCCGGGTTCGTGGGCTTCGCCATCGTCGTGGTGCTGGTCGCCGTCGTGGTGCTGCTCATCTGGGACATGAACCGCCGCATCCGACGCGTGCGCTACCGCGCCGAGGTGCGTGAGGAACTGGATGCCGAGGAGGCCGCCGCGCGGGATGCCGGCGAAGCCGCGCCCCAGGGCGACGACGACGGCGACGATTCCGACCGTACGCGCTGAGGGCCCGCGCGGCGCTCAGTGCATGGTCATGCCGCCGGTGACGTTCAGCCCCTGACCGGTCATGTATCCGGCGAGGTCGCTCGCCAGGAACAGCGCGACGCCCGCGACATCCTGCACGGTGCCGGTGCGCCCGAGCGGGACCTGCGAGCGGTCCTCGGCGGCGACCTCCTCGGGCGTCATCCCTCGGAGCGCACCGCCCTCGACGCGCTCACGGTGCTTCATCGGCGTCTCGATGATCCCCGGGCAGATCGCGTTGACGGTGACGCCGTGCGGCGCGAGCTCGACGGCCATCGTCTTCGTCACGCCCAGCACCGCGTGCTTCGAGGCGACGTACGCCGACATGCCTCGGTAGCCGTTCTTGCCCGCCTGTGAGGCGACGAAGACGATCCGGCCCGCGCGCTCCTGGTCGACGAGGCGCCGGGCGACGTGCGAGGCGATCAGGAACGACCCCTTCGCGTTCACATCCAGGTTCAGGTCCCAGTCCCGTTCGCTCGTGGCTATCGCGAAGGCCAACGTCGAGACCCCTGCAGCGGTCACGAGCACGTCGACCGCGCCGACGGCATCCCACACCTCCGCCACGACGCGCGCGACCGCCGCCTCGTCTCTGACATCCAGCCCGACCGTCCACTCCCCGACACGACCCGGGGCGAGCGTCTCGCTGTCGTATGCGAGGTCGGCGGCGACGACGCGGGCGCCCTCCGCGAGGAAGGCGTCCACGACGCCGGCGCCGATGCCGCTGGCTCCGCCGGTGACGAGCACCACGCGCTCACGGAGTTCGGCGAACATCAGACGCCCACGCGCTCGAAGGCGTCCAGGCTGATGCCCTGCTCGAGGATGCGCGTGGACCACTCCTTCGCGCTGTGCAGGCTGTGGTCGCGGTAGTTGCCGCACTCCACGGCCGAGACGCCGGGCACGTCGTCCCACTCGGCGGGGCCGGCGATGAACTCCAGCCCGGCGCGGACCGCCGCGACCACGTCGGCCACGGCCGGCTCGCCCCACATGATCAGGTGGAAGCCGGTGCGGCATCCGAACGGCGAGATGTCGATGACGCCGTCGATGCGGTCGCGCAGGACGCTCGCGAGCAGATGCTCGATGGTGTGCAGACCAGCGGTGGGGATCTCGCCCTCGTTGGGCTGCACGAAGCGCACGTCGAAGTTCGAGATCGCGTCGCCCTTAGGACCGTGCTCGACGGCGATCAGGCGCACGTAGGGGGCGTGGACAGCGGTGTGATCGAGCGTGAAGCTCTCGACGTCGGCCATGGGGAACTCCTTGGATTGTCGGTGCTGGGTCAGGGGAGGAGTCAGGGGAGGAGGATGCCGGCGTGCGCCGATCATCGGCGTCGCAGCCGGCGCGCCAGACGCGTGCCGAACAGCTGGATCAGCTGCACGATGACGACCAGGGTGATCACGGTGATCAGCATCGCCACGCCATCGAAGCGCTGGTAGCCGTACGAGATCGCCAGGTCGCCGATGCCCCCGCCGCCGACCGTGCCCGCCATCGCCGTGGCATCCAGCAGGCCGATCGTGGCGGTGGTGAGAGCGAGGACGAGCGATCCGCGGGCCTCGGGCAGCAGGAAACGCGTGAAGATCTGCACGGGCGTGGCGCCCATCGACTTGGCCGCCTCGACGATGCCCTCGGGCACCTCGAGGAGCGAGTTCTCCACGAGACGGCCGATGTACGGCGCGATCATGATCGTCAGCGGCACGATCGCCGCGTTCACGCCGACGGAGCTGCCGGCGATCATCCGGGTGAACGGCAGGATCGCGACCAGCAGGATGATGAACGGCAGCGATCGGGTGATGTTCACGAAGCCGTTGAGCAGGAACGACACCACACGGTTCGGCAGGATGCCGCCCGGGCGCGTCACCACCACGGCGATGCCGATCAGCATCCCCAGCAGCGAGCCGAGGAACAGGGCGACGCCGAGCATGTAGAAGGTCGCGGCCAGGGCCTCGGCGAAGAGCTCGGGGGTGATCAGGGTGTCGATCATGCCGTGACCTCCTCCAAGCTGACGATGCGCTGCGCGAGATGCTCGCGCGCCGCCGCGCGCTGCGCCGGGTCGCCGTCGACCTGGATGATCATGTGCCCCACCGTGCGGTCCTGGATGTCGGTCATGTCGGCGTGCAGGATGTTCACCCGCAGGCCGAAGTCGCTGATCAGATCGCCGACGATCGGCGTGGTCACCTCGTCGTCGAGGAAGCGCAACCGCCACAGCGGCGCGCCTCCCACCGCGCGCAGCACGCGCGGCGGCAGCTCGTTGGGGATCACGGTGCCCACGAACGACTTCGCCACCGGCGTGGCCGGATTCACGAACACATCCATGACGGTGCCCTGTTCGACGATGCGCCCGTCGGCCATCACGGCGACCTCGTCGCAGAGGTCGCGGATCACGTCCATCTCATGCGTGACGACGAGGATGGTCGTGCCGTACTCGCGGTTGACGCGCCGGAGCAGGTCGATGATCTGCCGGGTCGTGGTGGGGTCGAGTGCGCTGGTCGCCTCGTCGCAGAGCAGCACGGCCGGTTGCCGAACGATGGCACGCGCGATGCCGACCCGCTGCTTCTGCCCACCGGAGAGCTGATTCGGGTAGGCGCCGGCGCGGTCCGCAAGGCCGACGAAGTCCAGCGACTCGCTCGCCCGCCGTCGCGCCTCGGAACGGCTCACGCCGTCCAGGCGCAACGGCAGCGACACGTTGTCGAGCACGGTCACCGTCTCCAGCAGCTGGAACTGCTGGAACACCATCGCCGTCTTCTTGCGGGCCGCTCGCAGCGCCGCGGCGCCGAGAGATGCCATGTCCACTCCGTCGACGAGCACCGCACCGGCGGTGGGCGCCTCGAGCGCGTTGACGGTGCGGATCAGCGTGCTCTTGCCCGCGCCGCTGTGTCCGATCACGCCGAAGATCGTGCCGCGCCGGACGCTCAGATCGACGGCATCCAGCGCGGTGATCTCGCGCTTGCCCTGCGAGAAGCGGCGAGTGACGCCCTCCAGCCGTACGGCGACGTCGGGCGCTGCCGCATCGACTTCGGATGCTGCACCGCGCGGCATCAGTCCTCCAGGGCTGCCGGCAGGTTGTATCCCTTGTACGCGCCGTCGGAGCGGATGTACTCGGCGAACTCGTCGGACTCGTACGCCGCCTTGATCGCCTGCGCCCACGGGGCGTCGAGATTCTTCTTCGCGACGGTCACGACCACCGAGAACTCGTCGGTGAGCTCCTCCACGGCCAGGGCGTCGTCGAAGTCCAGTCCGCCCGACACGATGAAGTTGCCCTGGATGACGCTGTAGTCGACGTCGGTGAGGGCGGCAACCTGCTGCGCGTTCTCCATCTCGATGAAGCGCAGGTCGTGCGGGTTCTCCGAGACATCCTGCAGCGACGCGGTGGCGGTGTCGATCGTGTCGGAGAGCTCCACCCAGCCGAGCTCCTCGAGCAGCTTCAGCGCGCGGTACTGGTTGGACGGCTGGTTCGGCACGGCGATCTCCGCACCGACGGCCACGTCGTCGAGGGAGGAGCTCTTGCCGCCGAAGACCGCCATCGGCGGGCCCGGGACCTGCACGAGCGCCGCGTTGTCGAGACCCTCCTGGGCGTTGATGGCCTCGAGGTAGACGGGATGCTGCATGATGTTGGCGTCGATGTCGCCATCGTCCACGGCGACGTTCACGATGACGCCGTCAGTGAAGTCCTTGGTCTTGATCGTGTAGCCCTCGTCCTCGAGTATCGGGCGGACGCCCTCCTCGAACATCTCGAAGTACGGCCCCGGGTTGAAGCCGATCGTGATCGACTTCTTGTCGGCGTCCGAAGCAGCGCCGGCGTCGGCATCCGCTTGAGCGCAGCCGGCGAGCAGGACGACGGCGGCGAGGGTGGCGGCGCCGGCGGCGCGGCGGGTGAAGCGGGGCATGCGGGACCTCCGGGAGGCGGGTACGGACTGCCCGAAACTATCCCCGCGGCCGGCCGATCACCGCATCGTGTTACGAAACGTTGCCGTCAGCCGGAGAGCCCGAGTGAGGGCATGTGCGGGTCGAGCGTGATGAGCAGGCACGCCGTCCAGTGGCAGAGGAATGCCAGGACGGTGCAGAGGTGGAAGATCTCGTGGAAACCGAAGCGCCCGGGCCACGGGTTGGGTCGCTTCATGGCGTAGACGACGGCGCCGGCGGTGTAGAGCAGTCCGCCGACGCAGACGAGCACCATCATCGTGGCATCCGCGACGAGCAGGTCGCCCATGTACATCACCGCGGCCCAGCCGAGCACGAGATACAACGCCACGTACAGCCAGCGCGGTGCGTCGATCCAGAACACGCGGAACAGGATGCCGAGGAGTGCGCCGCTCCAGACCAGCCACAGCAGCAGCGCTCCCTTCTCGGGAACCAGCGCGAGCGTCGCGATCGGCGTGTACGTGCCGGCGATGAGCAGGAGGATGTTGGCGTGGTCGATCCGCTTGAGCAGGAGCCGCGTCTTCGGCTGCCAGTCGAGCCGGTGGTACAGCGCCGAGTTGCCGAACAGCAGCATCGAGGTGACCATGAACACGCCCGCGGCGGTCTTCGCGGCACCGCCCTGTGCGACCAGGATCAGCACGACGCCGGCTATCACCGCCACCGGGAACGTGCCGGCGTGCAGCCAGCCGCGCCAGGTCGGCTTGATGTCGACCGCGGCGTCCTTGTCGGCGGCATCCATCAATGGCAGCTGGGGGACGTCGTCTCCGGTGGGGGAGCTGTCGTCTGCGGAGGGGGAGCTCACAACGCCCACTCTAAGACGCGGCGCATTCCGCGACCCGTACATATCCTGAGCCGCGCCGTGTCGCTCAGCAGGGGGCGATAGCGTAGCTACGTGAGTGCACGAGAGAGCTCGGGGCAGGGGCCCCTCTACCGGCTCTACGGGAATCGTCTGCGCCGGCGCATCGACCCGGCGTCCGTTCCGCACCATGTCGCCATGATGATCGACGGCAACCGCCGCTGGGCCCGCCAGCTCGGTTACCCTTCGGCGGCGGAGGGGCACCGAGCCGGGGCGGCGAAGATGCGCGAGTTCCTCGGCTGGTGCGACGAGCTCGGCGTGCGGGTCGTTTCGCTCTACCTGCTCTCCAGCGACAACCTCCGCAAGCGCGACTCGAAGGAGATCGGCGATCTCATCGAGATCATCGCCGAGCTCGCCGACACACTCTCGCACCACGGCAACTGGCGCGTGCAGCATGTCGGACGCTCCGACATCCTGCCCTCAGAGCTGTCGCGGGTGCTCGACGAGGCGCAGACCCACACGAAGGGCCAGACCGGACTGCACGTCAACCTTGCTGTCGGCTACGGCGGGCGCAACGAGATCGTCGACGCGGTGCGCAGCATCATCGCCGAGCACAAACGGTCGGGCGGGACGATGGAGGACCTGGCCGCCCAGCTCACTCCGGAGATGATCGGCGAGCACCTCTACACCGGCGGGCAGCCCGACCCGGACCTGGTGATCCGCACCAGCGGCGAGCAGCGACTCAGCGACTTCCTGCTGTGGCAGAGCGCGCACAGCGAGTTCTACTTCGTCGAGGCGCTCGGCCCGGATCTGCGCCGCGTCGACTTCCTCCGCGCGATCCGCGACTACGCCGACCGCGACCGCCGCTTCGGTCGCTGACACGTCGCCGGTTCTTCACCGACGGTTCACCGTCCTTCCTGGCGTGTCGTGTCGGGTCGCGCGCCGCGGCGGCCGTACGTTCAAGGCATCGGGCACCGTGCCCGGTCGAGTCGGCCAGAAGGTTCGCGACTCGTGGCCACCGGTCGACTCGCAGCAGAGCCGGGAATCACCCCGGGTCGGGAGTGGATCGTGACCACACGTACAGCGCCCCAGTCGTCCGCACCTGCCGCCGCCGAGCGGTCCGCGACGAGCGAGGACACCGGTCTTCGCACCTATGTGCTCGACACCTCCGTGCTCCTGAGCGATCCGCAGGCGCTGTTCCGGTTCGCCGAGCACTCGATCGTCCTGCCGGTCGTCGTCATCACCGAGCTGGAGGGCAAGAGGCACGACCCGGAGCTCGGCTACTTCGCGCGCCGGGCTCTGCGTCACCTCGACGATCTGCGGATCGAGCACGGCCGACTGGACTTCCCCGTGGAGGTGGGCGAAGGCGGGACGCTGCGGGTCGAACTCGGCAACGCCGACATGTCCGTGCTGCCGGCCGGCATCCGTCTCAGCGACAACGACAGCCGCATCCTCGCCACCGCCGCCAACCTCGCCCAGGACGGGCAGGACGTCACGATCGTCTCGAAGGATCTGCCGATGCGGGTCAAGGCCGCCTCGCTCGGGCTGCGCGCGGAGGAGTACCTGGCCGAGCAGGCCGTGGACTCCGGGTGGACGGGCATCGCGTCGCTCGACCTGTCCGGCGACGAGATGAGCGACCTGTACGAGAGCGAGATCGGCCTCAGCGAGGCGGTGCGGGGTGTGCCGGTGAACACCGGTCTGATCATCCACTCCGAACGCGGGTCGGCGTTGGGACGGGTCGTCTCGGACGGCGAGTTCCGGCTGGTGCGCGGCGACCGCGAGGTGTTCGGGCTGCACGGCCGCTCGGCCGAGCAGCGCATCGCGATCGACCTGCTGCTCGACCCCGAGGTCGGCATCGTCTCGCTCGGCGGTCGCGCCGGCACGGGCAAGTCGGCCATCGCGCTGTGCGCCGGGCTCGAGGCGGTGCTGGAGCGTCAGCAGCAGAAGAAGATCATCGTGTTCCGGCCGCTGTTCGCCGTCGGCGGGCAGGAGCTCGGCTACCTGCCCGGCGACCAGGGCGAGAAGATGAACCCGTGGGGTCAGGCGGTGTTCGACACCCTCGGCTCGGTCGTCTCGGGCAACGTCCTCGAAGAGGTGCTGGCACGAGGGATGCTGGAGGTGCTGCCCCTCACGCACATCCGTGGCCGATCGCTGCACGACGCGTTCGTCATCGTCGACGAGGCGCAGTCGCTGGAGCGCAACGTGCTGCTGACGGTGCTGAGCCGGATGGGCCAGAACTCCCGTGTCGTGCTCACCCACGACGTGGGGCAGCGCGACAACCTGCGGGTCGGCCGGTACGACGGCATCGCCAGCGTGATCGAGACGCTGAAGGGGCACGGGCTGTTCGGCCACGTCACCCTGCAGCGCTCGGAGCGCTCGGCCATCGCCGCATTGGTGACGGAGCTGCTGGAGGGCGGGGAGCTCAGCTGACGACTCTGGTGTGAGCTCGGCGGCCGATCTGCGGACGCCGTCCCGATCTGCCGACTGATTCA
>JAPSIX010000051.1 GCA_031178475.1 Microbacterium sp.
GGATGCCGAGCAGCGCCGCCCCGCGTTCGCACGCCTCACGGCGCTCGCGGTAGCCGCCGGTGGAGTGGGAGTGTTTGACCTGCGTGTCGATCACGAGCAGCTCGAGGCCCTCGGCGGCGAACCCGGTGGGCACGGACCGGGTCTCGAGGGTGCGGCAGTCGAGGAACGTCGCCGCATCCGGGCGACCGAGCATGCTGGCCATCTGATCCATGATTCCGGTGGGTGCGCCGACGGCGTCGTTCTCGGCCCGGCGACCCGCACGCGCGAGCGCGACCGGTTCGAGACCGAGGTTCCACAGTTCGTCGAGGGCGACGGCGACGGCACCCTCGATCGCCGCGGATGACGACAGGCCCGCACCGACCGGCACATCCGAGGCGATGGCGATGTCCACGCCCCGAGAGGTTCCTGAGCTTGTCGCCCCGCCCAGCGCCCAGGCGACGCCGAGGACGTACGCCGACCACTCCGGCACCCGACCCTTCGACGGGCCCAGGGACCCATCCTCGGTCGGGAAGAGCTGATCGAGGTCGGTCAGCGAGACCTCCACCGGCTCTTCCGCGAACGTCGAGGCGACGCGAATCCGGTCATCGTCACGCAGACCGACAGCCGCGTACGTGCGCTGCTGGATCGCGAAGGGCAGCACGAACCCTTCGTTGTAGTCGGTGTGCTCGCCGATCAGGTTCACCCGGCCGGGTGCCGACCAGATCCCGTCGGGATCGCGGCCGGTGAGTTCGGTGTACAGGGTGCGCGCGGCGGAGAGAGCGGTCATTCGAAACTCCTTGTGTCGCAGATCTGCACAATCTCGCATCCGGATGGCGGGTTCGCTGCGAAACAGCGCAGATCTGCGAACGTGTGCAGAGCGGTCAGGGGTGCGGGACGGTGGCGATGGCCTCGCGCAGGCGCTCGGCGGACTGCTCGGGCAGGATCTCGGCCGTCCAGGCGGCCATCGCCGACTCCGATCCGGCGAGGAACTTCAGCTTGTCGGCTGCGCGGCGGGGGCTGGTCAGCTCGAGGCGCATCCGCACCGTGTCACGCCCCACCTCGGCCGGCGCCTGGTGCCAGGCGGCGATGTACGGGGTGGGGGTGCCATACAGGGCGTCGACGCCGCGCAGCAGGCGCAGGTAGAGCGGGGCGAGCTCGTCGCGCTCGGCGTCGTTCAGCGCGGCGAAGTCGGGTGCGTGGCGGTGCGGCATGAGGTGCACCTCGAGCGGCCAGCGCGCGGCGAACGGCACGAACGCCGTCCAGTGCTCGCCCTGCAGCACGACCCGCTCCGAGCGCTGCTCGAACTCGAGCATGCGGGCGAACAGGTCTGGCCCGGTGCGGGCGATGCCGTCCAGCATCCGGGTGGTGCGCGGGGTGACGTACGGGTAGGCGTAGATCTGACCGTGCGGGTGCGGCAGGGTCACGCCGATCGCCTCGCCGCGGTTCTCGAACGGGAACACCTGCTGGATACCGGGAAGCGCCGACAATGCCGCCGTCCTGTCGGCCCACGCCTCGATCACGGTGCGTGCGCGGGTGACGGACTGGGTGCCGAACGACCCGGCGTGCTCGGGGCTGAAGCACACCACCTCGCACCGCCCGACGCTGGTGCGGGTTCGTCCGAGGTCGAGCCGGGTCAGGTCGTCGAGCCCGCGGGGCGGATCTTCGGCGGCGGGTGCGGCGCCGAACGCCTCGGTCAGGGCGGGGCCGAACGCCGGGGAGCGGTTCTCGAAGACGGCGACGTCGTACGTCGAGGGGATCTCCGACGGGTTGCTCGCCGTCTGCGGTGCGAGGGGGTCGGCGTCGGCGCCCGGCAGCATCACCCGGTTCTGCCGCTTGGTGGCGTAGGTGATCCAGTCGCCGGTCAGCACATCCTGACGCATGGTCGCCGTCTCGGGCCGGGGGTCGAGCGTGCGGGCGTCGACGTTGCGATCCGGGCCCAGCGTCGTACCCGGGTCGTCGTAGTAGAACAGCTCGCGACCGTCGGCGAGGGTCGTGGCGCGTCGAACGACCTCAGCGCCGAGTGTGCTGGTTCGCAGGGTGGAGGACTCGGGCATGTTCACGTGAACACGGTAGCGCGTGCGGCGTGGTAACGTCAACATGCCAGCCGGGGGAGGAGAGCGGATGCCGGAGCCGAAGCGCGTCTCCATGGCCACCGTCGCCGCACGGGCAGGGGTCTCGAGCCAGACCGTGTCACGTGTCGCGAACGGCAGTCCTCGGGTCGACCCCGCCACCCGTGAGCGGGTCGAACGGGCGATGTCCGAGCTCGGATACCGTCCGCACCGCGCCGCCCGCGCGCTGCGCACCGGGCGCTCGCAGACGATCGGACTGATCGCGCAGACGCTCGCCACCGTCGGCAACTCGAGGATGCTGCAGGCTGTGGCAGACGCCGCGACCGCCCGCGGCTACGCGCTCACCGTCGTCACCCTCGGCACCGGCGGCGACATCGGCGACGCCTTCGACCGTCTGCACGAGCAGGGCGCCGACGGGGCCATCGTGCTCAACGAGGCGACCGCACTCGCCCGCGACGCCGCCCCGGCCGGCCTGCGCCTCGTCGTCGTCGATTCGCCCCCCGACGAGCGGTTCGCGGTGGTCGCGACCGACCACGCCGTCGGCTCGCGCGCGGCGACCCAGCACCTGCTGGACAGCGGGCACGCCGTCGTGCACCATCTCGCCGGCCCCGCCGCGTCGTTCGCCGCCGTCGAGCGGGAGCGCGGCTGGCGGCAGGCGCTGGAAGCAGCCGGCATCCGCCCGCCCGAGCCGGTGCGCGGGGACTGGTCGTCGCGTTCGGGGTACGAGCAGGCGGCGCGACTGCTCGCCGACCCGGAGCTGAGCGCCGTCGTGTGCGCGAACGATCAGATGGCGCTCGGGCTGCTGCGCGCGCTCGCTGAGGCGAACCGCCGCGTTCCGGACGATGTGGCCTTGGTCGGTTTCGACGACATCGAAGACGCGGCCCAGTTCCGCCCACCGCTGAGCACCGTGCGGCAGGATTTCGACGCGCTCGGAGAGCGGGCCGTGCAGGTGCTCATCGATCTCGTGGAGGGGGAGGCGGACGCCGTCGACCTGCGCCTGACGCCACGGCTGGTCATTCGCTCCAGCGGCTGACCGTTCCGTCCGAGTCCGCCGGCAGTCCCACCGCGGCGAGCTGTGCTGATGCGTTCATCCAGACCAGCATCAGCGCGAACCCGCCCAGTCCCAGCGCGCCGACGACCGGCTGGGCCAGGATGATCACGATCCACGCGCCCAGCACGAACAGGGTCATCAGCGACGGCAGCGGACGACGCAGCGCGGTGTACACCCCCGCCTTCGCCGACGCGAAGACGCCGGGGCGCTGCGGCAGTGCCACGACGGCGAGCGCGACCGGGGTCGCCGCCACGACGACCAGCCCCAAGACCCCGAGCACCGGACCCAGCATGAGCGCGAACGGCGTGCCGGCCACCGCGACGGCGTCGACGTAGAGGAACACGGCGAGGACGGTCGCGATCGCCCAGACGCCCAGTCCGCGCCAGGCGGTGGCCGCGAGGCCGCGCAGGAAAAGGGCGACCGGGGTGTTCGACCCGGTGTCGCGCGCCGCACCGTACGCCCAGAAGGCCGCGCTCAGCGCAGGACCGAGCGGCAGGGCGCAGGCGAGCAGGAACGGCACGGTCTCAGCCGGGCGGGGGATGCCGATCAGCACGGCAGCGAGCGGCAGGGCGAACACGGCCACACAGGCGCCCGTCGCCAGACCCCGGTAGACGAACGCGAACAGCGTCTGCCAGGTGTCGAACGACGGGCCCCACGTCCGCCTCGCCGTCATGCTCATCCCTTCATGCCGCTGGTAGCGATGCCCTGGATGAAGAAGCGCTGACCGAACAGGAACACGATCACGATCGGGATGACCGAGATCACCGATCCGGTCATGATCATGGCGTACTCGGCGTCGAACTGCCCGACGAACTGCCGCAGACCCAGCTGCACGGTCCACAGGTCGTTGGAGGTGAAGTAGATGAACGGACCCATGTAGTCGTTCCACGTGTTCACGAAGGTCAGCAGCGCCAGGCTCGCGATCGCCGGCTTGGTGAGCGGAAGGATGATCCGGTACCAGATGCCGTACTCGCTGAGGCCGTCGATGCGCGCCGCCTCGCTGAGCTCGTCGGGGATCGTCACGTAGTACTGCCGCATGAGGAACACGCCGAACGCGCCGAACGCCTGCAGCAGGATGATCGACAGGTGCGTGTTCACCAGTCCGGCCTCCTGCATCATGATGTACTGCGGCACCATGTAGGCCTGCCACGGCACGGCGATCGTGGCGATGTACGCCACGAACAGCACGTCGCGACCCTTGAAATGCATCTTCGCGAAGCCGTACGCGGCGAAGCTGCCGGTGAGCACCTGCAGGAAGGTGATCACGATCGCGAGGAACGCCGAGTTCTTCAGATACATCAGCATCGGCACGCGGGTCCAGATGTCGACGTAGTTCGACCAGACGAAGTCAGTCGGGATCCACTGGATCGGGATCGAGAAGACCTGGTTGTCCTGCTTCAGCGACGACGAGACCATCCACAGGAAGGGCACGAAGATGACCGCGGTGAGCACGGTGAGCCCGGCGTAGAGCAGGACGGCGCGGATGCCGTGCACCCGCTCGCCGCGGTTCGAGCGGCCACGGCGGCGCTTCGGTTCCGGGGTGATCACCGCACGCGTGTCGACGGCGGCCGTGTCGGGGACGATGGTGAGGGCCATCAGCGTTCCTTCCGCTGCTGCAGCTTGAACTGCACGACGGTGAAGATGAGCACCATGAGGAACAGCACGAGCGAGATCGCCGACGAGTAGCCGAATCGGTTCTCGCGGATGCCCTCACGGTAGATGAGCTGGGAGAGCACGAGCGTGGAGCGCCCCGGTCCGCCGTCGGTCATCACGACGATGAGGTCGAACACCTTGAAGCTCGCGATCGTCACCATCACCAGCACGAAGAACGTGGTGGGGCGAAGCGAGGGGATCGTGACGTTCCAGAACCGCTGCCACGCGTTCGCGCCGTCGACCTTGGCGGCCTCGTAGTACTCCTGCGGGATGGCCTGCAGGCCGGCGAGGAACAGCACCATGTAGTAGCCCATG
Organism: Microbacterium sp.; assembly: GCA_031178475.1. Lineage (GTDB taxonomy): Bacteria > Actinomycetota > Actinomycetes > Actinomycetales > Microbacteriaceae > Microbacterium. The sequence goes on from JAPSIX010000051.1 coordinate 5,068, forward strand.
TCGCGCCAGACGCTGGTGATGATCACCGCAGGCATCGACCAGGCCGAGCTGGAGGTCCAGCCGGGTGGGTCCTGGATGCCGATGAACGTCAGGAACTGGTTGATGGGCCCGTACTGCGGGTTGAAGAGCATGTTCCACACCACCGCGATCGCGACGAGCGAGGTGACGTAGGGGAAGAACATCGCCGTGCGGAAGAAGCCGACGCCGGCGAGTTTGCGGTTCAGCAGCAGGGCGAGGGCGAGCGACGCGGCGATCGTGAGCGGGATGTGCCCGGCCGCGTAGTACAGCGTGTTCACCAGCGCGATGCCGAACGACGAGTCCCGCATCAGTCGGCTGAAGTTGGCGATGCCGACGAACTCGGGATCGCTGAAGCCGTCCCACTCCATGAACGCCAGCGCGAGGGCGCCGACGAGCGGGACGAGGGTGAGCAGGGCGAAGCCGAGGAAGTTCGGCAGGATGAAGCTCCACCCGATCAGGGCGTTGCGCCGTGCCCGGCGCCGCGCGCCGGGGCGCACGGGAGCGGATGCCAGTGCCATCGGTTTCTCCTTGATGTTCACCCGGTCGTTGAGCGAGGACGCGCGGAGCGCGACCGAGACGAAACGCATCAGCACCGCGTTTCGTCTCGCCTGCGGCTCGCTCAACGACCGGGACGGGGACGGGACAGGTGACTGATCGGGTCAGCCGACCTCGTTCTGCACGCGGTCGCCGGCCTCCTTGAGACCGTCGTCCACCGACTTCTCGCCGACCATGATCAGGTCGTGCTCCTCGTCGAGGATCGTGGAGACGTCGGCGGTGTTCTCGCTGATCGGCATCTCCAGCACGACCTTCTTCTCGCCGCTGAACGCCTTGACCGACAGCTCGTCGGTCGGCAGCGCCGTGAACGCCTCGGTGACGGCATCCGAGGTGTATGCCGGCACGACGCCGATGGAGGCGATCGCCTTGGCGCCCTCTTCACCAGCGGCGAAGTCGAGGAACAGCTTGGCTGCCGCCGCGTTCTTCGCGTTCTTGTTCACGGCGAAGGCCGTGGGCGAGCCGAACGTGGTGATGTCGTCGCCCGACTCGATCTGCGGCATCTGCGCGACGCCCCAGCTGACCGCGGACTTGCCCTCGTCGATGGCCTGCTTGATGCCCGCGATGTACCAGGTGCCCATCGGCATCATGGCGGCCTGACCGGTCTCGAACATGGTGCGGTAGCTGATCTGCTGGGTCTTCGCGGTGGCGTAATCCAGCGCGTCGCCGTCCTTCTGCAGCTTCAGGGCCAGGTCGTACTGGTCCTTCATGAAGTCATAGTCGCCGGAGAGCAGGTCTCCGTCGGTCTGGGCGGCCGAGACGGCCTGGATGACCGAGCGCCAGTAGTGGTGGTACGCGCCGTACACCTTCTGCGAGCCGCTGTCGTCGGTGAGCTTCGCGGCGAGGTCGGCGTACTCGTCCCAGCTGATGTTGTCGGGGTACTCGAGGCCGGCCTTGTCGAACAGATCCTTGTTGTAGTACAGCACCCAGAAGTCCTGGCGGTACGGCAGGGCGTAGTACTTGCCCTCGGTGTCGAAGGTCGAAAGCCCGGCGAGCTCGTCGCCGTACTCCTCGGCGAGGTCGCTGACGTCCTGCAGCTGACCGCGCGTGGCATAGCGGGCGTAGTCGATCGCGTTCTTCATCGTGATCACGTCGGTGTCGTCACCGCCCGAGAGCATGGTGGTGACCTTCTCGGGGTAGTCGTCGGCGAGGATGTCGACGGGCTCGATCGTGATGTTCGGGTGCTCGTTCTGGAACGCGTCGAACAGCGCCTTGAACTCGGGGGTCTGGTCGTAGTTCCAGACCGAGACGGTCAGGGTGACCTCCTCGTCGGGGTCGACGGTCTGCTGCGCGGCCGGTGCGGCGCTGGAGCAGCCCGTCAGGACGAGTGCGGTGGTCGCTGCGAGAGCCGCGACGCCGATGAACGAACGCTTCATTGCGGTGCCTCTTTCTGTGTGGGTGGGGTTCAGACGGTGGCGAACGCGGGTGCGGTCGCCGATTCGGGATGCAGTTCGGTGGTGTGCCCGTCGGGCCACGTGACGCGGAAGGTCGAGTCGGTCTCGGTCACCGCGGGGATGGTCTCGGCTCTCTGCGGCGCGCCGAAGTGGATGCCGGCGGCGATCCACTCCCCGGCGGCGATGGCGGTCTCGATCCACGGCGTGGCGGTGCGTCCGGCGAGCGGCGTGACATCTTCTTCGAGAAGCACGCCGGCGTCGGCGGACTCGAGCCCGAAGAGCGGGACGACGCGGGATGCCAGTCGGGAGCCCGCCGCCCAGGCGCCCTCGAGCGGGGCGATGTCCTCGGCCGTGAGCGCCCAGCCGCCGATCCGGACACGTGGGTCGCTCGGCGCGGCGTCGGGCCTCACCCGCACGAACCGCACCTCCCACGCGCCGCGTACAACGGACACCACATCGATCAGCGGGCCGGTCTCGGTGCGTGCGGCGTAGGTGCCCACGCCGTGATCCGGCTCCCCGGCCTTCAGCTCGAGCGGCCAGTGCGCCCGCGTCAGTGACGAACCGATCACCGTCGTCTCGTCGAGCGCCGCGACCGGTCCGGCGGAGAAGCCCGATCTGTGGCTGGGCCGGCCGTCCCGCAGCAGCGCCACGGTGCCGTCGAGGGGGTCGTTGACACCCGGGCCGGCGAGCACGGGAGCCGTGGCGGTGGAGTAGCCGAGCTTCGCGTACAGCGGGGCGTCAGGTTCCAGCGAACCGTCGATCCGGTGGTCGGTGCCGTGGTTGGCCACGCGCACGATGCCGTCCTCCTCGGTGCCGACGGCGAGCCATCCGGGCACGGCGATCGCGCGAGTGAAGGAGCCGCGATCGATCGGCAGCGGCTGCTCCGCCGCGGTCCACGCCGGGTGGTCGGCCGGCAGGGCGAGGCCGGTCATGCCCTTCGCCGCCCAGTACGGCGAGCCCTGACCCGAGTAGTTCTGCGCCATCGCACGCCACGGGCGGTGCCAGCCCAGTGACAGGATGCCGTCGGCATCCGGCGCCCCGTGCTCGACGAAGTGCGCGAGCTGCCCACTCGCGGCGCGGCGGAGCAGTCCGGGATCGTGACGGGAGTCGCCGTGGTAGGCGGCGGCCCACGCCGGCCCGGCGGTGGCGAACCGGTAGGTGAGGCTGCGTCCCTGGAACAGCGGCGCGCCGTCGCGCCCGATCAGGTGCAGCGCGTCGTCCAGGTAGTCGTCGAGACGCGCCTTGTAGCGCGCCACGCGTGCGGCGTGCCGAGGGTCATCGGCGACCATGTCGGCCCAGAAGATCGGGTAGAACGGCAGCGCCCACCCGGAGTAGTGGTCGAAGTTGCGGCCGGCGCCGTCGGCGATCCAGCCGCCGTCGCGCTCGAACGAGTCCAGCAGGGCGAAGTCCTGTTCGCGGTCTGCCTCCGAGTGGGGGCCGCCCACGCTCTCCAGGAACTGCTCGACCATGATCCGGAACCACGCCCAGTTGTTGGGCGGGTAGCTCGCGCCGACGAAAGTGGCGAGATAGTCGATGGTCTGCGCCTTCGTGGTGTCGCTGAACCGGGCCCAGACGGTGTCGCGGGTGAGGTGCAGACCCAGCGCGAGGGCGGCGGCCTCGACCTTGGCCTGATCGACCTCGTCGGGCCGCAGCCACCGCTCGGGGTGCGCGCGATCGACGCCGGCGGCGAATCCGCGGGCGTACCGCTCTGCCAGCTCCTGTGTGCCGTCGGGGTCGCCGGCGATGCGGAACGCGGCGAGCATGAAGGTGCGGGTGAACCCCTCCAGCGCGTCGACGTCCGGGCCGTAGCCGCCCGGCGTGCCGGGGTAGCGGATCAGCGAACCCGCGGGGCTGGCATGGCGCGCGGCGCCGTCGAGGATCGTATCGGCGACCGTGACCCAGTGCGCGCGGGTCCAGCCGGTGAACGGCGAGAGCGTGCGGTCTTCAGCCGGGAGGGAGATGCTCATGCGCTCTTGCCCAGGTCGACGGCGTGCACGGGGTGGCGCTGCGGCTCTCGGGTGACGTACGCCTCGAGCTCGTCGAGCGCGGAGTCGGTGAGGCGGCGGGTCTCGGTGCCGAGCGAGCCGGCCACGTGCGGCGTGATCGCCACGTTCGGAAGCCGGCGCAGTTCCGACGATGCCGGCAGCGGCTCGGGTTCGGTGACGTCGAGGATTGCGTCGAGGCGACCGGTGCGGCATTCCGCGAGCAGCGCGTCGTGGTCGAGCAGCGAGCCTCGCGCCGTGTTGATCAGGGTCGCACCGTCGCGCAGGGCTGCCAGCTGCGGGGCGGCGATCATGTGCCGTGTCGTCGGCAGCGACGGCGCGTGCAGCGAGAGCACGTCGACGCGGGGGAGCATGTCGGCGAGCGGAACGAGCGTGGCCCCTGCCTCGGCGACGGCCGCAGGGTCAGCGAACGGGTCGGCGACGAGCACCTCGGTGTCGTCGAGGCAGTGGAGCATCTCGACGACGCGGCGACCGGTGCGTGAGAAGCCGACGATGCCGATGGCGCGGCCGAGGTTGCCGATCGACCGGTCACGCAGTCCGTTCCACCACGGCAGGTCCTCGTGCTGGCTGCGCACGTGCACGAGCGCTCGCTTGCCGGCGAACAGGATCGCCGCGAGGGTGTACTCCGCGACCGGGATGGCGTTGGCATCGGCGGCGGAGGTGATCGTGATTCCGCGCGCCCAGAACTCCTCCGAGACGTGTTCGCGCACGCTGCCCGCTGCGTGGAAGACGGCGCGCAGGCGCGGCATGCGGGCGAGCCGGGCGGCATCGAACTCCGGCGCGCCCCACGACGTGATGAGCACCTCGGTCTCGGCGAGCGCAGCGGCGAATGCCGGGTCGTCGACATCGGCGATGTGCATCGGCTCAGGCACGTCAGCGAGCTGCGCGAAGCGCTGCCGGCGGGCGTCGTCGAACAGCAGAGAGAAGGCGTCGTCCGCCATCACCGCGTGCGCCCTGGGTCGTGCTGTCGCCATGTGCTTCTCTCCGTCGAGGCGGCGGCCCTGATCCGGGAAACCGCTTGCTAATGCCGTCTTCCTCAGTGAAGATGAACACTCGTACATCCGCAACTCAACGGTGCAAAATCGTCCTCACTCGAACATAAACGAACACGCATGGGTCCATGCTCCAGGGCCCCGACGAAAGGCCCCCTTCTTGCTCATCCGCCGAGGCGCTCTCCGCGAACTCTGGGAGCAGTCCGCGCTCGCCCCGAACGTGCAGCTGGCGCCGCCGGCATCCGACCGCTCGTTCTGGGACACGCTCGACCCCCGCGCGCGCGAGCGCGTCCTCGCCGAGGCGGATGCCGCGCGCGCTCGCCCCTGGCCGCAGCCTCTGCTGTCGCAGTGGGCGGACTACGCCCGAACCGGCGACCGGGAACGCTACGAACACGCCGTCTTCGCCCGGAACCGCCGGACCCGTCTCGCCGTGCTCGCGGCCGCCATCGAACCCTCCGCGGAGCGCGTGCGCGAGGCGAGTGACGGGTTGTGGTTGAAGTGCGAGCAGAGCACCTGGTGCTGGCCCGCTCACGACGATGCGTTCGGGCGCGGGCTGATGGTCCCCGACACCGAGCGACCCTTCGTCGACCTCGGCGCCGGGGAGGACGCCGCGCTCGCCGCCTGGTCGGTGATCGTGCTCGGCGACGCCCTCGACGAGCACGCCCCGGGGCTGCGGGATCGGCTCCGCCGAGAGACAGCGCACCGCGTGCTGCGACCGTTCACCGACCGCCGCGACTGGCACTGGGAGGGCACCGAGCAGCACGTGCACAACTGGGCGCCGTGGATCCACGGGAACCTGATCCCCGCGGCCGTCGCCTTCGCCGATCCAACGCTTCGTGATCGGGTGATCGAGCTGTGCGTCGACGGGATCGACCGCTATCTCGCGCAGCTTCCCGATGACGGCGGGATCGACGAAGGCTGCTCGTACTGGTGGCAGGGGGCGGCGCGCGCTTTCGACGCGCTGGGGGTGCTGGACGTGATGTCCGGCGGGGCGCTTCGCGCCGCGCCCGCACTTCTCGGCGGGCTGGGTGAACTGGTGCGCTTCCCGCAGCGGATGCAGCTCGGACCCGACTGGTTCGCCAGCTTCTCCGACGCGACCGCCCGGCGAGACCTCGAGACGCCGTGGCACTCGCTGTACCGCGCGGCGCGCCTGTGCGGCGACGCCGAGGCGGCATCCTTCGCCCTCGCCTGCCGCGGCGACGCCGCACCGGCGGGGTTCGACGAGGGCGTCGCGGGAGGGCTGGGGCGGATGCTGGCAGAGCTCGCCGATCCGGACTGGTGGGCGGCGGACGCCGGCGCGCTGCCGCTGCCCGAACGCGTGTGGCTGCCCTCCCTCGGTGTCGGGCTGCGGCGCGCGAGAGCGGGCTCACCGGGTGGCCTCGCGGTGCTCGTGAAGGGCGGGCACAACGACGAGAATCACAACCACAACGACCTCGGGTCGTTCGCGGTCGCGGTCGACGGCGTGCCGCTGCTGCCGGATCTCGGTCGGGCAACGTACACCGGGCAGACCTTCTCCGATGAGCGGTACGACCTCTGGTACATCCGCAGCGACTGGCATTCGACCGCGCTGCCCGCCGGCATCCGTCAGCGGCACGGACGCCACTGGCGCGCCGACGTCAGCGAACTCGATGACGGCTGGAGCGTCGACCTCAGCCGCGCCTACCCGGGGGCCGACCCGAGTTGGGTGCGCACCGTCCGCCTGATCGACGGTGAGGTGGTCGTCGCCGACGAGAGCGCCGCGCTGCGGCATCCGTCCACTCGCATCATCGTCGTCTGCGTCGGCGCTCCCGCGCAGC
>JAPSIX010000052.1:0-3183 GCA_031178475.1 Microbacterium sp.
TCGCACCCAGCGGAACGTCGGCGCGCGCGGCGATCATGCGGTGGGTGACCGCCTCGACGCCGACTTCGACGATCAGCTCGGCGGCAGCGGTGACGATCGCCCTGCGGCGGGTCTGCGGGTCGCGGGCACGGCGCGGTGCGGCATCCGGCACGTCCTCTCCCCTCGTTCTGTACTTTTGTACATTCACTCGGCTCGGAACACGCTGGGAGTCAGAGTGCGGCGCCGAGCGTGAGTCCGGCGACGGCGGCGAGGATGCCGAGGATCAGCATCCCTGCGCAGGAGAAGAACGACGCCGGTCGCTCGCCGTCACGCCAGAGCGCGACGGCGTCGATCATCGCTGTACTGAAGGTCGTGTAACCGCCGAGGAACCCCGTGCCGATCACGAAGCCGGCATCCGGCAGCGTGGCCGTGACCAGCCCGAGCAGGAACGAACCGGTGAGGTTGATCAGGAACACGCCCCAGGGGAAGCGCCGGCCGGCGAGCCGCGCGATGCCGATGTCGACGGCGTAGCGGGCGGCCGCACCCGCTCCCCCGGCGGCGGCCGCGAGCACGAAGACCAGCACACTCATGCGCGCGCCTTCCGCGGGGAGCCCAGCCACAGGCCGAGGACGGCAGCGCCGAGCCCGAGCACGACACTTCCCGCCGCGTATGCGACGGCGAGCAGGGGTTCTTCGTGCCAGAGCGTCACGGTGCCGACGGCGAGCGCGCTGTACGTGGTGAAGCCGCCGAGCAGGCCGGTGCCGAGCAACAGACGCAGATGGGCGGCGTTCACGCGCGCAGTGAGGACGCCCAGCAGCAGCGCCCCGGTGACGTTCGCGATCAGGACGGACCACTCCCCGGTCGGCAGCAGGAGGCCGAGCGTCATCCGTGCGGCCGTGCCCAGCATCCCGCCGGCGGCGACGAGCAGGATGCGCAACGGAGTCACGCGCCAACCTTAGCGCCGGGGCTCTCGCAGACCAGTTCCGTAGACTCGGCGGAGGAGCGAGCCGCCGACCCGAGCAGGAGGACGATCCGCACGTGATCACGAGAAGGGCCTTCGGCTGGGCGCGCCTGTTCACGGCGGCCGTGTGCCTCGCCGCGCTCGCGCACCGGCTCATCTGGGGCCTCGGGTCGAACACGCTGTCGGGTCAGAACTTCTTCGCATATCTGACGATCCAGTCCAACATCGCCTTCGCTGCGCTCGCCGTCGTGGCCGGCATCATCGCGCTGCGCTCGCCGGAGGATCCGCCGTGGCTGACCACGGCGCGCGCGATCGTGCTGAGCTGGACCATCACCGCGGGGCTCGCTTTCGGGCTCATTGTCTGGCAGGCGGGGCTGCGCGGCATCCCGATCACCGTGCCGTGGTCGGACGTGGTGCTGCACTTCGTGCTGCCGGTGTGGACGATCGTCGCCTGGCTGATCGGCCCCGGGCGTCGGGCGGCGTCGTGGCGGATCGTGCCGGCGGTACTCATCTACCCGGTGGTGTGGGGGCTGTTCACGATCTGGCGGGGCACGTTCATCGGCTGGTACCCGTACTACTTCCTGGACCTGCGTCAGGTCTCGGGACTGGTGGAGATGATCGTGACGTGCGCGATGGCGCTGGCGATCTTCGCGCTCGTGGCCGCCGGTCTGGTGGCGCTCAGCCGGGTCAGCCCCACGGTGCCCGACGAGTCGACCGGGACCACTCAGCTTTCGGACGGCACGAAGAACGCGAGCGACGCCAGAGCGGCAGCTTCGGCATCCTCGTCGTCGAGCGCCGCGAACTCCTCCGCGGCCGACCCGCCCACCAGACCGACGAGCACCGGCTCGCCGGTTGCCGGCTGAAGGTTCAACCAGGTGCGGATCATGCCGTCGCCGCCGACAAGGTGCCAGATGGTGGCATCGGTGTCCCAGAACGGCTCGTCGAACCGCAGCCACACCGTCTCGACGGTGCCGGATGCCAGTGCGGCGATCGCCCCGCGCTGCTCGAAGGGCAGCGGAGGCGCGAACTCGATCGCGTCGCTCTGGAGCACGCCGATCGGCGCGGTCACGACCACCCGGTCGAACGAGAGCGCCTCGCCGGTGCCGAGCCGCAGACTCACCCCCGTGTCGTCATGCGCCACCCGCAGCACCGAGGTGGAGAACGAGATCTGCAGGTCGCTCGCGGCCTCCTCGAAGAGCACGGCCAGGTCGCCGTCGGCGCCGACCAGCGCGTCGGGCGGGAGCGGCGGCGGGAACCAGCTGGAGACCTGGTCGAGCTCTGCACCGGTCTTCGCCTCGAACCACGCGACCGCGGCGGCGAGCGAGGGATCCTCGAGCTCGGCGCCCGCCGCGGCCAGCGCTTCGGCGAGCGGCAGATCCGTCGGCGCTTCCTCGGCACGGTCGATCGCGTTCTGCAGAGGCGACAGGTCGACGGCGTCGACGGAGCCCTCAGCCGACCATCCGGTGGCCGACTCCAGGGCGATCTCATCGACGCCGAGGCCCGACATCCGCTCGCGCAGGGCGTCGTTGTCGTCAGGGGTGGTGAGCCAGGCGCCGAGCTGCACCGGCACGGGCCAGTCCTCGTGCACGATGGAGTGCACGCGCCCGCCGATGCGTTCCCGCGCTTCGAGCACGGTCACGGTGTGGCCGGCATCCGCGAGGGTCCTGGCGGCGGCGAGGCCCGCGGCGCCAGCGCCGACCACGGCGATCCGCTCCGCCTCCCATGCGACGTCCGCGATGGCGGCGGCCGCTCGGCGCCCCGAATCGAACGCCCCGAGCACAGTGCCGGGGCGGCTGGCATCCGTCGCCTCGCCAGCGAGGAAGACGCGATCCGCAACCGGTTCGGCGAGTGCCTCGCGCTGCTGGGGCGTGACACCGGCCGGGAGGTAGCTCATCGCGCCCTGGGCGTAGGGGTCGGCCGACCAGCGGCTGCGCACGAAACCCGCAGCGGCGGGGACGCCCTCGGTGGGGATGGTCGGGCGAGGCGACGGCGCCTCAGAAGTCGGCGAGGGCTTCGGATCGTCGGTGCACGAGGCGAGCAGCACTGCGACGGCGCCGATCCCGGCGCCGACGAGCAGGTTGCGCCGCGTGATGCTCATCGTCCTGCCAGACTATCCCGCGATCTGGCTATCTCGCGATCTGGCTATCCCGTGACCTGGGCAGACGACGAGCGCCCGGCGTCGACCGCTTCGACCTGCCCACGCTCGAAGTAGGCCACCAGCTCCGGGTCCAGCGCCGGCACGT
>JAPSIX010000052.1:3283-11528 GCA_031178475.1 Microbacterium sp.
CGCGATCTGGCTATCTCGCGATCTGGCTATCCCGTGACCTGGGCAGACGACGAGCGCCCGGCGTCGACCGCTTCGACCTGCCCACGCTCGAAGTAGGCCACCAGCTCCGGGTCCAGCGCCGGCACGTCGATGGCGGATCCCTCGCCGCGCAGGGATTTCGTGGCGAGGATGCCGGCAGCCACCGCCTCGCGAGCGGCGACCGGAGAGGTCTCGGTCAGCCCGCCGTCTCGCACGAAGCGGAGGAACTCGGCGACCAGCAGCGCATCGGCGCCGTCGTGCCCGGCATCCGGTGCCGACTCGATCGGGAACGTCTCGTCGGCCTCCGCATAGCCGCGGTGCCGCCGGTTCCACAGCTTGACCACACCGCCGGACGTGTCGCCGACGTTCTCGATGCGCCCCTCAGTGCCGATCACCGTGTAGTTGCGCCAGTAGTCGGGGGTGAAGTGGCACTGCTGGTACGAGGCGAGGATGCCGCCGGCGAGGCGCATGTTGACCATCGAGATGTCTTCGACGTCGACCGTCGGGTGCAGGCCGGTCAGCGACGCCGGCGGCCAGTTGTCGACGCTGAACCAGTCGGGCATCCGCTCTCCGGTTCGGTCACGGCGGTCTTCGATGCCGCCGTACACGCTCAGCTCGCCCATCGCCGCGACCTTCTCGGTGTAGGCGCCGGCCAACCAGTGGATCACGTCGATGTCGTGCGCGCCCTTCTGCAGCAGCAGGCTCGTTGTGCGGGTGCGGTCAGCATGCCAGTCCTTGAAGTAGTAGTCCCCGCCGTGGCCGACGAAGTGCCGGCACCAGACCGCCTTCACATCGCCGATGCGGCCCTCCTGGATGAGCCGGCGCATCAGGGTGACGACGGGCATGTGGCGCATGTTGTGCCCGATGTAGAGGCGGCTGCCGGTGCGGCGGGCGGTCTCGAGCATGGCATCCGCGTCGCCGAGGTCGATCGCGAGCGGCTTCTCGCAGAACACCGCGACGCCGGCTTCGAGTGCACGGATGCTGACTTCGGCGTGGGTGTGATCCGGGGTGAGCACCATGACGGCGTCGACGCCGGATGCCAGCAGCTCGTCCAGGGAGTCGGTGATCAAGGCATCCGGCAGCAGGTGCCTGGCATCCTCGCGCGCACGCGCGGCAGGATCGCACACTGCGCTCACGCGCGACCCCTGGCCTGGTCGATGCACCTCCTGGCGGAGGGAGGCGCGCGCGCCGAAGCCGATGATGCCGATCTTGAGGTCCACAATGCTCCTTCTGAGGCAGAGGTGAGTCCCGGTCACCGGATACGGTTCGCCGGTGCGTCGAGGTCGGTCGAGTCACCGGGGAACAGCGACCACGGGAAGTCGTGAAGTCGAGCGGGGGCGGTGTCGTCGTCCAGAGCGCGGTCAACGATGATCCGCGCCTGGCGCTCATAGAAGTCCGTCGGCCCGACCGTGGTGAGGGTAGGCGCGGCGAGCCTGGCGTCGGGAGTGTTTCCCACACCGACGATCGCCACATCGTGCGGCACCCGGAGTCCCAGCATGTGCGCGGCGTTGATTGCGGCGATCGCCGCGAAATCCGTCGTCGCATAGACCGCGGTCGGCCGGTTCTCGTGAGAGAGCAGCCGCACCGCGGCGGCGAAGGCGCTCGCCTGCGTCTCGGTGTAGGTCTGGGTCCAGTGCGGTTCGGGTGCGAGTCCTCGCGCGGCCATCCGCTCGACGTACGGCGTGTAGCGGGTCACCTGCTCGGCGGAGAGCTGCACCGCTGCTTCGGAGGTGAGGCATCCGATCGCCGTGTGACGCTCGAGGAGGTGGTCCACGGCGAGAGCACAACCGGGCAGGGCATCGGAGCGGATGACGTCGAAGCCGTCGGGTTCGAGATGCTCCGAGAACACCACCAGTCGCTGTCCGCGCTGCACGAGGTCGTTCAGTTTGATGCGGGTCTCATCGTCGGGCGTCAGCGCGTCGAGGTAGGCGACGTCGCTCTCCACCCGGTCGAGGGCGGCATGCCAATCGCCGTCGGCGAGGATGAGCGTGGTCAGGCCGTGCCTGTTCGCCTCGGCGTTCACGGCATCCGCCACCGCCAGTGACCACGGGTCGCTGAGCATGTGCAACGAGAGCTGGATCATGCCGCTGCGGCCGGTGCGGATCGCGCGAGCGGCACTGTTCGGGCGGTAGTTCAGTTCGTCGGCGGCGGCGAGCACACGCGCGGCGGTGGCCTCGGCGACGCCGGAGCCGGATGCCGACCCCGCACGCCCCGAGAACACGTACGACACCGTCGCGGTCGACACCCCGGCCCGCTCCGCCACCATGCGGAGGGTGGGGCGCCGACGCGCCGGCTGCTTCTGCTGCGGCATCCTCAGCCCTTCGAACCGCTGAACGCGATGCCCTGGATGAACTGCCGCTGCAGGATCATGAACGTGATCAGCATCGGAAGGGTCGCCAGCAGCGCACCAGCCATCAGCACCGGGTAGTCGGTGCCGTGCAGGCCGACCAGCTGCGACAGACCGACCGAGAGCGGCATCTTGTCGGGGTCGGTCGTGACGATCAGCGGCCAGAGCAGGTCGTTCCACGACCACAGCACAGTGAACACCACGAGAGCGATGATGCCAGGCTTCGCAAGCGGCAGCATGATCCGCCAGAACGTCTGCCATGGGTTGGCGCCGTCGATGCGCGCCGCCTCTTCGAGTTCGGCGGGCAGCGACATGAAGAACTGCCGCATCAGGAAGGTGCCGAATGCGCTGAAGATGCCGGGGACGATGAGCGCCTGCAGCGTGTTCAGCCAGCCCAAGGACTGGATGATCTCGTACTGCGGCAGCAGGTACAGCTGCGAGGGCACCATCAGCACCGACAGGAACACCACGAACACCGCATTGCGCCCGGGGAAGGGGATGCGTGCGAACGCGTAGCCCGCCATCGTGCAGAGCACCACCTGGCCGAGCGTGCGCCCCACGGTGAGCATCACCGAATTCGCGAACATCTGCCCGAACGGCATCGATTCGAACACCTCTGCGTAGTTCGTGAAGACCCACGGGTCGGGCAGCAACGACGGAGGAACCTGGATCGAGTCGCCCAGCGTCTTGAACGAGGTGAGCAGCTGCCAGATGAACGGAAACACCATCAGCACCGCTCCGACGATGAGCACCAGGTGCACCGCCCACAGCCCGCGGTTCTTCTCGCGGCGTCCGGCTGCAGCGCGCTTGCGCGCCGGTTCTGCGCCCACGACGGCGCGGGTGTCGAGAGAGACGTCACTCATAGTGCACCCACTTCTTCTGCATCCGGAACTGCACGACGGTGAGCACGAGGATGATGACGAGCAGGAGGAAGGCGATCGCGGCCGCATAACCGCGGTCGTTGTCGAGGAAGCCCGCCTCGTAGAACAGGTAGACCACCGTGCGGGTGTTCGGCATGGCCGGGTTGCTGCGGCCGAGCATCATGTAGACGAGGTCGAACACCTGCAGCGCGCCGATCACGCTGATGACACTCACGAAGAAGATCGACGGCGACAGCAACGGGATGGTGATCGAGAGGAACTTTCGCACCGGGCCGGCGCCGTCGAGTTCGGCGGCTTCGATGATCGTGTCCGGAATGCCCTGAAGCCCGGCGAGGAAGATGACGATGTTGGTACCGAGCCCTGCCCAGATGCCGACGACCGCGATCGCGGCGAGGGCGGCGCTCGGGTCGGTGAGCCAGCTGCGGCCCTCGATGCCGAACCAGCCGAGGGCGACGTTGAGGATCCCGTAGTCGCCGTTGTAGATCATGCGCCAGACCAGCGCGATGGCGGCGGGCATGGTGACGACGGGGATGAAATAGAGGGTGCGGTAGACGGTGCGCCCCCGGAGGCCCGCGCTGTTCAGCAGGGCGGCGATCGCCACGGCGATCGGGATGCCGATGAGTGCGATGACCGTGTAGATGGCGGTGTTGCGGAGCGCGCCGATCAGCTCGGGATCCTGCAGAAGTCGCTCGTAGTTCGCGATCCCGACCCACTCGGAGCCGCCGAACGGGCCCGACTTGGTGAACGAGATGAACAGGGTGCGCACGGTCGGCCACAGGTAGAAGACCGCCATCCCGACCGCCGTGGGGCCGATGAACACCAGCGCCCACCACGGGGAGGCGCCGGGGGTGCGCCGGCGACGCCTGCGGATGCCGGAGGAGGGCGCCTCCGGCATCCGCGCGACCGGCGCGTCCGCGCGCTGCTGCGCGACGACGTCGGTCATCCGATCACTCCTGCTCGGCGTCCAGAGCCGCCTGCATCTTCTCGGCGAGGTCCTTCAGACCTGCCTCCGGCGACACGGCGCCGGCCCAGATCTGCGACAGGATCTCGCTCTCGATGCTCGTCCATGCCGAGGTGTTCTGCGACACCGGGTAGGGCACGGCCGTCTCGAGCGCGTCGATGTAGACCTGCAGGTCGTACTGCGGGAGAGCGTCGACCCAGGCCTGCTGCTTGCCGTCGAACGCCGGGATCACGGTACCGGCGGACGCCATGATGTCGGCGGCCTCCTCGCCGCTGGCGAAGGCGGCGAACTCCTTCGCGACGTCGAGATGCGCGCTCTTGGCGTTGGCGACGTTCGCGAGGCCATGGATCACGCTCTGGTTGCCCGCCGGACCGGCGGCGAGCGGGGCGACGTCGACCTTCTCGGCGATGTCAGCGTTCTCGGCGTAGATGTGGGCGGCCCAGGAGCCGTTCTGGAACATCGCGACCTTGCCCGAGACGAACATGTCCTCGGGGGCGGTGTCCGTCATCTGCTGGGCGGTCGGCGAGGAGCCCGCCTCGATCAGGTCGGTCCACAGCTCGATGCCCGCGAGCGCTTCTGGGGTGTCATAGCCGGTCTCGGTTCCCTCGGCGTTGATCACCTCTCCACCCGCCTGCGCGATGGAGTTGTAGTAGTTCTCCTGACCGTACTGCGTCGAGGCGATGCCGAACTGGCCCTTGGCCGGATCGGTCAGCTTGGCTGCGGTCTCCTTCAGGTCGTCCCAGGTCCAGCCGGCCTGCGGGTAGTCCACTCCCGCGGCGTCGAAGAGCTCCTTGTTGTACCAGAGGCCGATGGTGTCGAAGTCCTTGGGCGCACCGAAGAGCTTGCCGTCATAGGTGTAGAGGTCGACGAGGCCCTGAGGATAGTCGGACGTGTCGATCCCGGCGTCGTCCAGCGGCGCGATGACGTCGTTCGACGCGTACAGCTGGAAGTTCGGCCCGTTCATCCAGAACACATCGGGCGCCGAGCCGCCCGACACCGAGGTCTGCAGCTTTGTGAAGTACTCCTTGTACGGGGTGACCTGGATCTCGACGGTGACGTCGGGGTGCTTGTCCTCGAAGGCGGCGATGATCTTCTCCATCGTCGGCTTCTGATCCTGGTCCCACATCCCGTATGTGATCGTGACCGGACCGCTGTCGGCGCCGCCTGCCGAGCCGCTCTGTCCGCTGCTGCAGGCGCTGAGCGTCACGGCCGCCACGGCGACGGCAGCGATGGCGATGCCGCGGTTCTTTCCGCTGCGATTCATCCCGATCCTCCTTTGGATCCTTGGTGCGAGGGGTCATGTTAATCGATTAGCAAACCGACCACATGGAGACTAGACCACGGTCGCGACGCTCCGCAACACGCATGACGACGAGCCGTCGTGATCAGCCGTCGTGATCAGCCGTCGCCGAGGCTCGAGGTCAGCGCCCGCCAGATCGGCGAGCGCTCGGCACCGGCACGGCAGACCAGGTACTCGGTCACCGAGATCACCGGGTCGCGCAGGTCGAGCATGACCAGGCGCGGGTCGTCGAGCATCTCGTCCTCGGCGACGACGCCGACACCGAGTCCCGCCGCCGTGGCGGCGAGCACGGCTTCACGCGACCCGGCGAGCATCGCGTACTCGAGCGACATCCCGGCATCCGTGACAGCACGTTCCAGCGCTGCTCGCGTGACGCTGCCGATCTCTCGTCCGATGACCGGCTCATGTACGAGGTCGGCCAGCCTCAGCGTCCGCTCCCCCGAGCGAGGATGATCGGTGCGCACCACCGCGACGAGGTCCTGCGTGTGCAGTGCCACGCGATGCAGACCGGGCTCCGACGGCGCTTCGGCGGCGAAGCCGATGTCGGCCCGTCCTCCGCGCACGGCATCCAGCACGTCGCGGGCATTCCCCGCACTCACCGTGTAGCTCAGCTCCGGATGCCGGCTGCGCGCGGCCGCCAGCATCGGCATCGCGTAGCCGGGCGCGTCCACCGCGACGCGTACGTGTGCGTCCTGGCGTTCTCGAGCCCGGGAGAGCAGGTGGTCGGCCTGCTCCGCCAGGGCGAAGAGTGGCCGGGTGATCTCGTGCAGGGCCACCCCTGTCTCCGTGGGCAGCGAGGTGCGCCGGTCGATGAGGCGCACCCCGTGCTCGCGCTCGAGCGCTGCCACCTGAGCCGAGACCGCCGGCTGGCTCACGCCCAGAATCCGCGCGGCGGCGGCGAACCCGCCGGCGGTCACCACAGCCTCGAAGGCGCGCAGCCGCCCGATACCCATAAACGCAGGTTATCTCTCATAGACCTACACCCGGAAGCGTGATCGAGTTGCGGTCCTATCCTGGGCCGATGCCCGAAGAACTCGATCGCTCCGGTCGCACGCAGCACGTGCTCATCATGGGATGGGACGGCGTGCGCGACGACATCCTGCGCACAGCGCGCACCCCGCACCTGGACGCCCTGGCGGGCCGCGGGTTTCTGTCGACCGTGCGCGTGCATGACGCGAACCCGACCATCAGCGGCCCGGTGTGGTCGACCATGGCCACCGGCGTGTACCGAGAGCAGCACGGTGTGCACGACAACGACTTCCGGGGCAACGCCTTCGGCACGCACCCGGACGTCCTCACCCGGGTGCGCGAGGCACGTCCCGGCGCGACGACCTTCGCCGCCGGGGCGTGGGCTCCCCTGGTCGAAGAGGCGAGCGGCGGGCCGCTGTTCGCCGGAGGCGGGTATCGGCCGGCACTTCCCGCGGGGGCCGAGGACGGCCCGCTCGACCTCGTCGCAGCGATGGATGAGGCGGTGATGTCACGGGTCGCGCGCGAGTTGCGGCATCGCGACCACACCGTCGTGTTCGCCTACGCGGTGCTGCCCGACATCGTCGGGCACACCGAGGGCGTCACCGACCGCTATCGCAGTGCGATCGAGATCTGTGACGAGCAGCTCGGTGTGCTCCTGGCCGCCATCGACGCCCGTCCGGCACGCGAACGAGAGGACTGGACCGTGATCGCGCTCACCGATCACGGCCATCGCGACGAGGGCCACCACGGCGGCGACAGCGACGAGGAGCGCCTCGCGTGGATCGCCGCGGCAGGCCCCGGCATCGCGACCCGCGAGACGGCCGTCGATCACGCCGACGTGCTCCCCCACGTGCTGCAGGCGCTCGGCCTGCCCGCCGACGAGACGCTCACCGGCGTACCTTTCGGAATGCGCACGGCGTGACACCGCTCGTCCTCACGGCCGTGCTGGCCTCTGCGGTCATGCATGGAGCGTGGAACGCGATCGCCAAGGCGATCCCCGACCGGCTCGCCGCGTCCACGCTCATCGGTCTCGTCTACTTGGTCGCGGGCGGCGCCGGTTGCCTGCTGCTGCCGGCGCCGGCGGTGCAGTCCTGGCCCGCGCTGGCAGGTTCGGCCGCACTGCAGACCGTGTACCTCATCCTGCTCACCGCCGCCTACGCGCGCACCGATTTCAGCGTGGCGTACCCGCTGACCCGGGGACTGGCGGTGCTCGGGGTCACCGCCCTGGCGGTCGCGCTGCTCGGCGAGCGACTCAGTGTGGTGCAGACCGCCGGGGTGGCGATCGTGATCGCGGCGCTGTTCGCGCTCGCCCTGTCCAGGCGACGCGGGCACTCCCGGGTTGGACTGCTGCTGGTGCTGGCTGTGGGGGCGTGCGTCACGGCGTACTCGTTCATCGACGGCATCGGGGTGCGGTCCTCGGGCTCACCGCTGGGCTACGCGGCGTGGCTGTTCTTCCTGCAGGGCGTGTCGATCCCGCTGTGCTGCCTGCTGCTCAGCCGCGATCGGCCGGCTTTCCTGGGCGCGGTGCGCCGGCATGCCCGGATCGGAGCGCTCGGCGGAGTGCTGTCACTGCTCGCCTACGGGATCGTGGTCTGGGCGCAGTCGACCGCGCCGCTCGCCCTCGTCGCGGCGCTGCGCGAGACCGGCGTGATCGCCGCGGGGCTGATCGGGATGCTGCTGTTCAAAGAGAAACCGGGACGGGCGGGAATCATCGCGGCCGCGGCGGCGGCCGTGGGGATCGTCACGATCCGCCTGGGGATCTGAGCGAC
>JAPSIX010000053.1 GCA_031178475.1 Microbacterium sp.
GCTCACGCAGACGCTGCAGAGCGGGATGCGCGAGCGAGAAGTACCCGCCGTCCGAGAGCAGCATCTTCTTGCGGCGCAGGCTCAGCGCGGTGAACAGCGGGGCGAACGGGATGGTGCGTCCGTCGATGGTGACGATGACGCCGAGGTCGAACCAGTCGGGGTCGGCGGACTCCACCGTCGAGACGGTGATCTCGGGCGTGCCGGTCAGTTCCTGATAGCGCTTGCGCCGGCCGGTCACGATGACGCGGATGCCGGCGTTCTCGAGTGCGGGCAGCGCCTCGGCCACCCACTGCGCGGCTTCGACACCCGCGAGGTTTCCCGCCGCGGTGAACTCGACCGTCGTCGCGTCGTCCCACGTCTTCCGGATGTCGCGCAGCCGGCGTGCCTCGTCCGCCGCATCACGATAAGCCTCGGGGCTGGGCGCGAGCCCAACGCGGCCGTGACCTGGATACTCCCAGCCGAACTCGAACTCGACGCGATCTCCCGAACGGAACCGCACGGTGAGCACCGGCTCTGGGTGGGCGACCGGCGGCAGTGCGAGGCCGCCGACGGCGTGGACGTCGGCCTGTCGGGCGAGCGCCGGGTAGGCCTTCGCGAGAAACTCGTCGCGGTCGGCGGCGGGCACGACGAGGCGCGGTCGCGTCGCCATGGCAGCGCGCACCGGCGCCGCGAGCGGCACTCGCGCGAGGGTCACCGCGATGCGGTTGGCCTCGACGGCGAGCCGATAGACACCGGTGTCGCCGATCGCGTACACGGACGCTGTCGCAGACGGGTCCTCGTCGATGCGCACGTCCGCATCGAGCGCGAGACCGCCATCGGGTGCGGGCGAGACGCGGAGGGCTGCGGATGCCGTCTTGGCGATGCGCACGCTGGTGTGCTGTTGTGTCGGCACGAGCGGCATGCCGAGTTCCGACAGCGCGCCGAGATGATGCCAGAGCAGCGGCGATCGCACCCGGTCGAGGGCGATCCAGTCCCCTGCCGTGCCTGAGAGCAGTGAGTCCCGGGCGATGCCGAGGAAGTCGGTGAACCACTGCGCCTGCTCCGGCGTGAAGCGCCCGGATGAACGGCGGACGCTGTCCCAGCGCGCGTCGCCCTGGATCCATCGCCCGGTGGCCGAGCTGCGCATGAGCGGCCGCACCGCGAGCATCACGTCGGCGTCGGGATCGCGAAGATCATAGGGACTCGCGGTGTGGGCCGCCGGAGCCGCCCAGTGCTGGGGAGATCGCGGCGGCCGCACGCGCACTTCGACGCCGAGCGCAAGAGGTGCTGCACGCGCGGGTGCCGTAGCGACCGCTCCCATCAGCACGGAGCGCCACGACGGGGATGGCGTCGTCGAGGACGCCGGCTCAGTGGGGGCATCGACCTCCGGGGTGACGAGCAGGGCGGCGACCACGTGCTTGCACGCGGACTGCATGGGACAGGAGCAGCTGGTGCCGATGAGCTCGGAGCCGCGGAAGCGCGCCGCGCAGCGGTAAGGATGCCGTTCGCTGCCGCTCACCTGCGCGTGCAGCGTCTGCGTTCCGGCATCCCATTCGCTGGAGAGGACTCGTCCTCTTCTCGCATACTCCGCGCCGCGCTCGTAGCCGCCGTCACCGGCGAGCCTGCGCAGGTCGCTGATGTCGAGACGTGGCGAGGTCATGTCAGCATCCTGCCGCCCGCCTGCGACATCGCCGGGCGAGGTCAGCTCGCGCGGGCGATTCGGGCGAGCACGCCGTGCACGAACGCGCCCGAATCCTCGGTGGAGAGCTCCTTGGCGAGTTCCACAGCCTCGTCGATCGCGACGGCGGTCGGAACCTCGTCGTTGAAGAGGATCTCCCAGGCGGCGATCCTCAACAGGGCACGGTCGACGGCCGGCATCCGCTCCAGCTTCCAGTCGCGACTGTGCGTCGTGATCTGCTCGTCGATCTCGTCGCGGTGGTCGATGATGCCGTCGACGACATCGCGCGCGTACAACCACGACGCCTCGCGGGCAGGCTCGTTGGCGGCGCGCTTGGCGGCAGCGGCGAGCGTCACCGCGATCTCCTCTCCGCGCACGTCGGCGGAGAAGAGGATGTCGAGGGCGCGCTTGCGCGCCTTGGTGCGTGCGCTCAAGGTCAGTCGTTGACGCGGCCGAGGTAGTCGCCCGTGCGGGTGTCGACCTTGACCTTGGTGCCCTGCTCGAGGAACAGCGGAACCTGGATCTCGTAGCCGGTCTCGAGGGTGGCGGGCTTGGTGCCGGCCGACGAACGATCGCCCTGCAGGCCGGGCTCGGTGTAGGTCACCACGAGCACGACGGATGCCGGAAGCTCGATGTACAGCGGGTTGCCGTTATTCAGGGCGATCTGGACCTGCTGGTTCTCGAGCATGAAGTTCTTGGCGTCGCCGACGACGGCGGCCGGGACGGTGAGCTGGTCGTAGTCCTCGACGTCCATGAACACGAAGCCGTCACCATCGGTGTAGAGGTACGTGAAGTCGCGGCGGTCGACATTCTCGATCTCGATCTTGGTGCCCGCGTTGTAGGTCTTGTCGACCGTCTTGCCCGTCACGACGTTCTTGAGCTTGGTGCGCACGAAGGCGCCGCCCTTGCCCGGCTTGACGTGCTGGAACTCCACGACGCTCCAGAGCTGTCCGTCGATCTTGATGACGACGCCGTTCCTGATGTCTGCGGTGGATGCCATGCCGAGAAGTCCGTTCGTTTCGGGAGAAGAAGGGCCGGTCGAGCGCGATGCGCGGACAGCCGACAGTCGATTCTACGGGATGCCGGAGCCGGCCGTTTCTGCGACCCGAAGCTCGCAGGCGGTCCCCGCCTTGGTTCAGGTCGCAACGGATGCCGGTATTCGGCGACGATTGCGACAGTTTCTGCGACCCAGAGGGCGAGGTGTCGTCACCCCAGCTTCGCGACGAGCTCCCGCACGGCCTCGGCGTAGCCGTCGACGCCGTGCCCGACGACACGCACCGCGGCGACGTCGTGCAGGTATGAGAAGTGCCGGAACTCCTCCCGGGCGTACACATCGGAGATGTGCACCTCGGCGAACGGCAGCCCGATGCCGGTCAGGGCGTCGCGCAGCGCGACCGACGTGTGGGTGAGTCCTCCGGGGTTGATGAGAACGCCCGTGCAGTCCGCGCGCGCGGCGTGAATCGCATCGATCAGCACGCCTTCGTGGTTGCTCTGCAGCGCCCGCACGTCGTAGCCGAGCTCAGCGGCGGCGTCAGCCGTCAGTCGCTCCACGTCGGCGAGCGTCGCCGTGCCGTAGACGTCGGGTTCACGCGTGCCGAGCAGGTTGAGATTCGGTCCGTTGACGAGCAGCAGGCGGCGGGGTGCGGTCACAGGTGCAGATTAGCAGCGGTCGTACGGCGGTCATCCGCGGCTCGGAGCCACGTCCTCGAGGACGAGCACACCCGCGCTGTCCGCGCCGCAGAAGCGACCGAAGGAACCGAAGTAGGAGTCCGGGTCGCCGCCGGCGGGAAGGTCTGCCAGTTCGACGATCCTGCCGCGGCCGGTCAGCGCAGAGTCTGCCCCAATCCGCTCGCCCGATCCGAGCACGACCACGTCGGCATCCTGCTCGGCGTCCTCAGGCCATACGATCCAGGCGCCGTCGTCATCATCCGCCGACGACCAGTGGAAGCAGCCGTTGCTCGCGACGTCGAGCGCCCCGGCCCGGTCGGCGGCAGGAACGGTGATCGCGTCGGCCACATCCTGTGCCGTCATCCTCGGCAGGCCGAAGCCAGCTTCGGTACCGGTGTCCGCCGTCGCGCAGCCCGTGAAGGAGAGAGCCAGCGCGAAAAGGGCGACGATGAAGGTCCGCATGCGCATGAGCGGACTCTACCGGTGCAGTGGGCGCGCCATCTCCATCTCCGCGCCGATGCTGCCGGTGAACCGCAGCCCGGTGTCGGCGAACCCCGCCCGGCGGTATGCGGCCTGGGCACGGACGTTTTCGACATGCACGTCGAGCGCGAGCGAGTTGCCGCCGAGGCCGCGCACCCACTCGGCCCCAGCCTCGAGCAGGGCATCGACGACGCCCTGCCCGCGGTGCTCAGGGCGCACGTACACCCCGACCACGTCGGCACGCGGGGTCTGCACCGGCCGCCCATGGTGATCCTGTGATCCGGGCTCGCGCCGGAGCACCGAGAGCGTGCCGATCCACTCACCGGCCGACTCGGCGACAAACTGCGCGACCGCGTCACCCTCGGCCCCGCCGGCCGCGCGGTTCTGCCAGAACTCGTCCGGATGAGCCGCCTCGGCCTCGTATGAGTGCAAAAAGGCGATCGACGCCGCCGGATCCCGCACGGCGTCGAGGCGCAGGTCGCGTACGCGCCGCCACTCTTCCGGCCTGACCCGGCGTACCTCGACGCTCATGATGCGACCTCCTGGTAGGCCGCGAACAGCAGGGATTCATCCGGAGCCTGCAGCACGGTGGGCTTGGCGATGTCGTCGAGCAGGATGAACCGCAGCATCCCGCCTCGGGACTTCTTATCGCGCTGCATCGTCGCCAGCAGCTGCGGCCATGCGCCGGCGCGGTATGAGGTCGGAAGCCCGAGGGACTCGAGCACGGTGCGGTGACGCTCGGCCGCCGTATCCGAGAGCCGACCGGCCAGGCGCGACAGCTCCGCGGCATAGAGCATGCCGACCGAGATCGCCGCACCGTGCCGCCAGCGGTACCGCTCGGCGTGCTCGATCGCGTGCCCGAGGGTGTGGCCGTAGTTCAAGATCTCGCGCTGCCCAGCCTCGCGGAAGTCGCTTGAGACGACCTTCGCCTTCATGTCGATCGCCAGCTCCACCGCGCGCCGGAACTCGTCGGTGGTGGTGTCCACCACGCGCGTCGGGTCTGCCTCGACGATGTCGAGGATCTCGGGCGCCCAGATGAAACCGGCCTTGACCACCTCCGCGAAGCCAGCGGTGGCCTCGTTCGGGCTCAGGCTGGCCAGCTCGTCGAGGTCGCCGATCACTGCACGCGGCGCCCAGAAAACGCCGACGAGGTTCTTGCCCTCGGCGGTGTTCACTCCGGTCTTGCCGCCGACCGCGGCGTCGACGAGCCCCAGCACAGTGGTGGGCACCTGAATGACCTGCACGCCGCGCAGCCAGGTGGCCGCGACGAATCCGGCGAGATCGGTCACCGCTCCCCCGCCGTACCCGACGACGGCATCGGTGCGAGTGAAGTCGGCCTGCCCCATCACCTGCCAGCAGAATGCCGCCACCTCGATGCGCTTGCCCTGCTCGGCATCCGGGATCTCCGCCAGCAGCACCTCGCGCGGGCCGTCGGCGGTGTCTGCCAGCAGACGCTCTCGCAGCTGGGCGGCGCGCTCGGCGAGGGTCGGCGGGTGCACGACGAGAATCTTGCGCACCGAGGGCGCCAGCGCCTGCGACACGCGGTCGAGGATGCCGCGCCCGACGGTGATGTCGTATCCGGCCTGCCCCGTCACGGAGATGGTGGTGGTCGTCATGCCTGTTCCTTCCTCCACGTCGCGATCTCCTCGGCCAGCAGCCGCATCGGACGCCGCGACGTGTCGACGGTGAGATCCGCCAGTTGCTCGTACCAGTTCCTGCGCTCGGCGAAGATGGCGCTCCATCGCTCCACGGGATCCTGCTCGCCGGCCAGCAGCGGCCGGCCCGCGCCGCGGATGCGATGCGCGACAGCATCCGCATCGACAGTGAGGAAGACGACCGGATGCCGCGCGAGCAGGGCCCGCGTGCCGGCATCCGTCACCGCTCCCCCGCCCAGCGAGACGACGCCGCCCTCGGCCACCGCCGCGGCGACAGCCTCGCGCTCCAGTTCGCGGAAGCGCTGCTCGCCGTGTTCGGCGAAGATCTGCGGGATCGGTCCGTGCTCGGCCGCGACCCTCTTGTCGGTGTCAATGAACGGCACCTCCAGCAGCCGTGCGACCTTGCGCCCGATACTCGTCTTGCCCGCGGCCATCGGGCCGATCAGGACCAGTGTCAGGGGCTGCTCAGGCGAGCTCATCATGCGCGAGCAGCGCCGCTTCCGACGCCGGAGCCGTCCGCAGCGCCTCGGGGATCGCCGCAAGGTACGACTCGAGGTTGCGGCGGGTCTCGCCGACGCTGTCGCCGCCGAACTTCTCCAGCACGGCGTTCGCCAGTTCGATCGCGACCATCGCCTCGGCCACCACGCCGGCCGCGGGCACCGCGCACACGTCGGAACGCTGGTGGTGGGCGGTTGCCGGCTCGCCGGAGGACACATCGATCGTGCGCAGAGCGTGTGGCACGGTCGCGATCGGCTTCATACCGGCGCGCACGCGCAGCACCGTGCCGGTCGACATGCCGCCCTCGGTCCCGCCGGCGCGGTCGGAGGCGCGGGCAATGCCGTCGCCCGAGGTGAACAGCTCGTCGTGCGCGGCCGAGCCTCTGCGGCGGGTCGTATCGAAGCCGTCGCCGACCTCGACGCCCTTGATGGCCTGGATGCTCATCAGCGCCTGGGCCAGGCGGCCGTCGAGCCGGCGGTCCCAGTGCACGTGCGAGCCCAGTCCGGGGGGAAGTCCGTAGGCGAGCACCTCGACGATGCCGCCAAGCGTGTCGCCGTCCTTCCTCGCCGCATCCACCTCAGCGATCATCAGCGCGGAGGTCGCCGGGTCGAAGCAGCGCAGCGGGTCGGCATCCAGGGCCTCGACACTGTCGGGCGTCGGAAGCGGCGATCCGTCGGGGACCCGCACCGGGCCGATCGAGAGGGTGTGGCTGACCAGGCGGACGCCGAGCTCGGCGAGGAGACCCCGCGCCACGGCGCCGAGCGCCACCCGTGCGGCCGTCTCACGGGCACTGGCGCGCTCGAGGATCGGCCGCGCCTCATCGAAGTCGTACTTCTGCATGCCCACCAGGTCGGCGTGCCCGGGGCGCGGGCGGGTGAGCGGAGCACCCCGTCCGCGGGACTTGTCGGTGAGCTCGACGGGCGCAGGGTTCATCACCTCGACCCACTTCGGCCACTCGGTGTTGCCGATGCGCAGGGCGATGGGGCTGCCCAGGCTCTTGCCGTGCCGCACACCACCGGAGATCGTCAGCTCGTCCTGCTCGAACTTCATCCGCGATCCGCGTCCGTAGCCGAGCTTGCGGCGCTGCAGGTCTGCCTGGATCGCCTCGGCGGTGACGGGAACGCCCGAGGGCAGGCCCTCCATGATGGCGATGAGTTCGGGGCCGTGCGATTCGCCGGCCGTGAGCACGCGGAGCATTGCTCTAGTCTCCCACGGCTGCTGAGCGCATGACGGACACGATGACGTGTTCGTCCGGAAGGGGCTCATCCTGTGTTCCGTGCCGGAAGATGCGGATCTGCCGGACCGCCTGGTGCAGCAGCATCTCGAACCCGGAGATGACGGTGGCACCGGACCAGACCGCCGCGAGTGCCGACGGCCACGGCGCGTACGCGGCATCGAAGAGCACGCCCCCGGCATCCGACAGCGCGGCGGCATGCTCCTCGGGCAGCACCGTGCCGCTGGGCAGGGTCGCGACCGTCGCGTCGACCGGGTCGGCGTCGTCCCCGAACGGTTGCACGTCGACGGGCACGCTCAGCTGCTCACCGAGAGACACGAGACCTGCCGCCGCGTCGGGCCGGCGGGCGCGGACCTCGACCTGCCGTGCGCCGAGTTCGTGCAGGGCGAGCAGAGCGGATGCCGCGGTGGCACCCGCACCGAGGATGCGCGCGGAGCGGATGCCGGAGACCTGCGCACCGCTGAAGGCGTCGACGATCCCGCCGACGTCGGTGTTGAACCCGCGCAACCGCTCCCCGAGCAGGAGGGTGTTCACTGCGCCGGTCAGGGCGGCGTGCCGGTCGAGCTCGTCGGCGGCGGCGTGCGCGACCTCCTTCAAGGGCATCGTCAGTGACAGGCCGCGCCACGAACCGTCCAGTTCGGAGAGTCGCGCTGCGAACTCGGCCGTGCCCACCCGCTGCCGACCGTACTCCCAGTCCAGCCCGAGGGCCCCGTACGCGGCGCCGTGCAGCGCGGGTGACCGGCTGTGGTCGATCGGGTCGCCCCAGACCGCCAGGCGGCGGCGCTCGGTCACGTCAGCATCCCGCATCCGGATTCTCGCGGCACCACGCGTGCCACTTGGTGATTCCGCGTTGGTGCTCCTCGTACGTCTCTGAGAACTGGGTCTCGCCAGTGTTCAGGTTGATCGTGACGAAGTACAGCCAGGGACCGTCAGCGGGGTGCGTGGCGGCGTCGATCGCCGCATAGCTGGGGTTGGCGATCGGCGTCTTCGGCAGACCCGTGATGTAGTAGGTGTTCCAGTCGTTCGGGTCGTTCTGCGCCTCCTTGGAGGTGCTCGCCGAACCGGCATGCAGCTCGCCAAATCCGTACTGCGCGGTGGAGTCCATCTGCAGCTTCATGCCCTGGTCGATGCGGTTGTAGATCACGCGCGACACCTTCGGGAAGTCCGCCGTGCGCCCCTCGCGCTCGATGATCGACGCGACCGTCAGCACGCGCTGCGCGTCGGCATCCGGCACACCGGCCTCCGCAAGAGACTCGCGAGTGCGCTCGACCATTCGCGCGATGACTTCGGTCGCAGTCACGCCGGGGTCGAACGTGTAGACGGCGGGGAACAGCCAGCCCTCCAGCGACTCGGCCTGCACCCCGTACGCCGTGGGGTCGCCTACTGCGGCCTGAAGCTCTTCGAGCGGGATGCCGACGCCGTCCACGATCCGCGGAAGGGACGACTCGATGGTGCCGCCCTCGGGGATGCGCACGGTGTTCTCCATCCGGTTCGCCGGGTCCTGCAGCGCCTCCAGCGCGGCCTCAGCAGTCATCTGCTGCTGCAGCTGGTACACGCCGGGATGGAAGGTGACGTTGGCGTTCTCCTCGATGAGCCACTCGTAGAAGACCTCGTCGGTCTTCGTGACCCCCGCCTGGTGCAGCGCCGTGGAAACCGAGCGACCCGTGTCGCCGGACTTGATCGTGACCAGCGCCTCGCCCTGGGCCTGGCCCGCCTCGTAATCCTTGGGCTCACCCCAGCCCATGATCTCGCTGATCCGGTCGCCGTAGATGCTCCACGCCCAGGCGCCGCCCGCGGCGATGCCGCCAACGACGACGAGCACGATGATGAGCGCCACCAGGCATCCGCGCCCGCGGCGCTTCGGCGGCACGTCATCGTGCTTCTCGGGTGCGAACAGCGAATCGAGGGAGCCCTCGTCGCCCACGGGGCCGCTCTGCTCACTCGCGTCGGCGGCCGGGTCAGCCGGCTGCTGACGCGACTGGCGCTCATTCGTCAGGGAATGACGTTCGTCGGAAGCGGTCGATGACGGCTCGGATGCCGGAGGAACCGCGTCCGTCGGCTGCTGGGTCTGTCGGCGCGCACGCCGCGTACCGGGCGACGGTTCGTCGCGCCGATCCCGCTCTGGCAGTGGTGACGACGCGGGGGGGAGGTTGTCGAAGAGGTCGCCCAACGAGCGGTCTTTTCCGGAACTGTCGGGGTCAGACATCGGTGGCCGGCTCCTCATCGCGCTCGATCAATTCACCGGCCGGGCGTCCGGTGCTCTTCTCGGTGTCCACCGCGTGCTGCAGCAGAACCACTGCGGCGACCTGATCCACAATGCTACGAGAGTTCTTCTGGTTCCTGCCCGAGGATCGAAGCGCCGCATGTGCACTCACCGTGCTCAGCCGCTCATCGACCAGGCGCACGGCCGCATCGGTGCGCCGGGCGATCTCCGCGGCGAACTGCCTGGCATCCGCTGTCGACAGTGTCTCGTCGCCGCGCATGTTGACCGGCAGTCCGACGATGATCTCCAGCGGCTCCCATTCCGCGACGAGCTCGGCGATGCGGTCGATCGACGTCTCCGCTCGCGGCACGGTCTCCACGGGCACGGCGAGCATTCCGTCGGGGTCGCAGCGTGACACACCGACGCGGGCCTTGCCCACGTCGATGCCCAGGCGCGTCCCCCGCCGAAATCCGCTCACGCGCTCCGCAGCTCCGAGACGACCGCCTCCAACGCGGCATCCAGTGCGGAGGCGTTGGCGCCGCCGCCCTGAGCGACGTCATCGCGTCCGCCGCCGCCACCACCGAGCACGCCGGCCGCCACGCGCACGAGCGCGCCGGCCTTCGCGCCGCTCTGGCGTGCCGCATCGTTCGTCGCCACGACGACGATCGGTCGCCCGTTCGCGACGCCACCGAAGGCGACGACGGCGGCCCCGGCGCCAAGACGCTCACGCACGCTCAGCGCCAGGGTGCGCACGTCGTCCGCCGAGACCACCTCGCCGAGCGACCCGGAGGCCACGCGGTACGGGCCGACCTGCTGGGCGGCGTCCGCCAGCGCGGGAACCCGCCCCTCGCGCTCCTTGGCCTCGAACTGGGCGATGCGCTTCTCGGCGGCCTTCAGGCTCGCGGCGAGTTCTTCGATCCGGGCGGACAGCTGGTCCCGCGGCGTCTTCAGCGCAGCCGTCAACTGCGAGACCAGAGCGCGCTCGGCGGCGAGCTCGCGGAACGCCTCCTGCCCGACGAGCGCTTCGATGCGGCGGTTCGCGGATCCGACCGACGACTCGCCGACCAGGCTGACCAAGCCGATCTCGGCGCTGTTGGCCACGTGCGTGCCCGCGCACAGCTCGCGCGACCACGGCCCCCCGATGTCGACCATGCGCACGACGTCGCCGTACTTCTCGCCGAACAGTGCCATCGCCCCAGCCTGCTTGGCCTCCTCGAGCGACACGATGCGAGTCGTCACGTCGAGCGACTCGTGCACGGCGCGGTTGGCGATCTCCTCAATCTCGGTTCTCGTGTCGGTGGACAGCGGCTGCGACCACGAGAAGTCGAAGCGCATGTACCCGGCGCGGTTGAGGGACCCTGCCTGCCGCGCGGTCGGACCGAGCGTGTCGCGCAGGGCCGCGTGAACGAGATGCGTGGCGGAGTGCGCCTGGCGGGCGGCACGCCGATTCGCCGCATCCACCACGGTGGTCGCGCGGTCGTCGACCGCGACGGTGCCCGACCCGACATGCACGGTGTGGCTGATGAGCCCGGCGACGGGCCGCTGCACGTCGAGCACGTCCAGCTCGAAGCCGGTGCCCACGATGCTGCCCTTGTCGGCGACCTGCCCACCCGACTCGGCGTACAGCGTCGTCTCGGCGAGGATGACCTCCGCGACCTCGCCCTCGGTGGCGCTCTGCGCCGGCCGACCGTCGACGATGATGCCGAGCACGCGCGACTCGGTCTGCAGGTCGGTGTAGCCGGCGAAGCCGGTCTCGCCGAGGGCGCGGAACTGCCGGTACACCGAGACATCGGCCAGCTGGCGCTTGCGGTTGCGGGCATCCGCCTTCGCGCGGGTGCGCTGCTCCTGCATGAGGCTGTCGAAGGCCGCGCGGTCGACGCTGAGACCGGCCTCCTCGGCGACCTCGAGCGTGAGATCGATCGGGAAGCCGTACGTGTCGTGCAGCAGGAACGCCTCGGAGCCGCTCAGCGTGGTGCCGCCGCCCTTCTTCGTCTCGCCGAGCGCGAGATCGAGGATCGT
>JAPSIX010000234.1 GCA_031178475.1 Microbacterium sp.
CTGGCGCGTCATCGTCGATCGCGGGGTGATCGCGCATGTGCAGCACGGTGATCGGCGCCGTGTTGACGCCCACGAAATCGGTGCTGGCTTCCTCCTCCGCTGCGTCGGACTCGTCGTCGAAGATCTCGTCCTCGGCATCCGTCCGTTCGCGCAGCGCGAGGTCGACCTCGTCGTCCTCGACGGTGTCGGCCTGTCCGAGCTGCCAGGAGCGGTAGATCAGGGCGAGAAGGAACGCCGAGATCGCGAAGGTGATCACGATCGCGGTGAGCGTGAGCGCCTGCGGAAGAGGATCGCTGAACGGGCCGTCGTCTCCGAAGAAGGGTCCCGACCCGGGCACTCCCATCACGATGAGCAGGAGCAGGTTCACGGCGTTGCCGAGCAGGAGGAACCCGATGAGCACGCGGGTCAGACTGCGTTCCATCATCGCGTACACACCGCACGCGAAGAGCACGGCCATGATCACGATCAGCGTGAGCGACACGTCCATCAGAGCCGCACCCCCCTTCGCTGTCCGGGCGTCTGCGCCTGCGGCGTTCCGCCCTGGCGCCGCACGTGCGCCTGGCGGTCGACCTCGGCGCCGAGGCTGCGCAGCACATCGAGCACCAGACCGATGACCACCAGGTACACGCCCGCGTCGAAGATCGTCGACGAAACGAGCTCGAGGTGGCCGAGCACCGGCACCTCCGCCTCCCACACCGTGCTCTGCAGCGGCGCCATGCCGAAGAACAGCGGCACGACCGCCGAGCCGACGGCGAGGATCAGGCCGCTTCCCAGCAGCCGCCCGGCATCGGTCGGAGCGGCGGCGCCCAGCTCCCACCGCCCGCCGGCGACGTAGCGCATCACCAGCGCCATCCCTGCGACGAGCCCGCCCGCGAACCCGCCGCCGGGACTGTTGTGCCCCGCGAAGAGCAGATAGATCGACACCAGGATGATGGTGTGGAACAGCACCCGCACGATGACCTCGAGCAGGATCGAGCGATCCTCAGCCTTGACCTGCTGCCCGCCGATCAGCCAGGCGCGCGGTGCGTCGCGGTTCTCCTCGGTCTGGAACCGCACCCCGTCCGAGGTCTCCACGAGGGGCTGGCCGCGGCGCCCTCGCCGTCGCCGGCGCGGAAGCGTGAGCGTGGCTGAGAGCAGGTCGGCGCGGTGCGTCACGAACACGAGCGAGGCGACGCCCGTCGCCGCGAGCACGAGCACGCTCAGCTCGCCCATCGTGTCCCAGCCGCGCAGGTCGACCAGGGCGACGTTCACCACGTTGCGACCGTGCCCGATCTCATATGCCATTTCTGGAAAGTTCACCGAGATCGGCTCGGCGACGCGCGCCTGCGTGGCCACGATGGCGATGAACGCCATCGACACCCCCACGCCGACGGCGAGCAGCGCCCGCGGCACCCGCCCGACAGAGGCGTTGTGCTCCCCCATCCGCGACGGCAGGCGCCGCAGCACCAGGGCGAAGGTCACGAGCGTGACGGTCTCGATGAGGATCTGCGTGAGCGCC
Source organism: Microbacterium sp. (assembly GCA_031178475.1). Lineage (GTDB taxonomy): Bacteria > Actinomycetota > Actinomycetes > Actinomycetales > Microbacteriaceae > Microbacterium. The sequence goes on from JAPSIX010000234.1 coordinate 1,499, forward strand.
AGGTCGGGGGCGCCGCTGGTGGCGAAGAGCACCACCATGCCGAGCCCGGTCACCGAGACGAGCACGACGCCGGTGTAGCGCTTGCGGGCTCGCACAGCGACGATGGCGGCGGCGGCCATGACCGGTGCGATGACCAGCTGCGTCGACGTGTGCCAGCCCGACAGCTCGACCCGGGCGGGGGCGGCGGCGAGCAGTGCGGTTCCCTCTGCCACGACGAGCACGATGAAGACGGTCCCGACGTACAGCGGCAGCGAGCCGCGCTGCGTGAAGCTCGTCGTGACGACCGACAGCCGGTCGATGCCGCGCACGACGGCGTAGTACACGTCGGCCGCGGTGAAGGGAAGGATACGGCCGCGGCGGGTCCAGCCCGAACGGACACCGAGCGCGAAGAGCCCGACGCCGAGCAGCACGGCTGCGGTCGAGACGAACAGAGCCGGCTCCAGCCCGTGCCACAGGGCGAGGTGTCCGAGCTCGTGGACGCTCCCGCCCGCCTGCTCCCCGGTGCCCGCTGGCGGCGGGGTGACGGTCACCGCGTAACCGCGCAGCGCCACGTCGAGCGCCGGCGCGCCGATCCCGCAGGCGATCGCGAGGCCCGCCAGCAGGATGGGGGCCGACAGGAACCCGACCGGCGGATCCGGCCATGCCGTCTGTGGCATATATGCGCCGTCGGCATCCTTCTTGCGCCAGAACGCACCCCAGACGAAGCGCGCGCCGTACGCCGCGGTGAGCACCGACCCGAGCACGACCCCTCCGAGCGCCACGGCACCCCACATCGAGCCGGCACCGGAGGCGTCGACCAACGCGGTGAGCGCGGCCTCCTTGGCGACGAAGCCGATCGTCGGGGCGATGCCCGCCATCGAGGCGATGGAGATGATGGCGGCCGTGGCCATGACCGGAGCCTGACGCCCGACGCCCGACAACTCCCGCACGTCACGGGTGGAGAGCTGACGGTCGATGACGCCGACGATGAGGAAGAGCGCCGACTTGAACAGCGCGTGCGCCACGACGAGCGCGAGCCCGCCGAGCGCGGCGGCCGGGGTGCCGAAGCCGAGCACGACGGCGAAGAAGCCGAGCTGACTGACCGTGCCGAAGGCGAGGATGCGCTTCAGATCGGTTTCGCGCAGTGCCTGCAGGCCACCGAGCAGCATCGTGAAGACACCGAGGCCGATGACGATCGGTCGCCAGGGTGCGGTCAGGGCGAAGATCGGCGCGAACCGCGCGATGAGGTAGATGCCCGCCTTCACCATGGCCGCGGCGTGCAGATAGGCGCTGACCGGAGTCGGCGCGGCCATCGCGCCGGGTAGCCAGAAATGGAAGGGGAACAGCGCCGATTTGCTCACGGCGCCCACCAGAAGCAGGACGACGGCGGC
>JAPSIX010000235.1 GCA_031178475.1 Microbacterium sp.
AGTGCGGTGGACGCCGTCAGGGCCCCGGTCGCCTCGGCGAGCGCACCGAGGGCGTCGCCCGCACCCGACAACCACGCTCCGCGGCCGGCGAGCAGGAACGGGCGCTCGGCCATGCGCAGTGCGGCGGCGATCTCGTCGAGCATCCCGTCGGCGAACTCACCGCGCGGAGTGAGCGGGGCGGGGACGCGGGGCTCCGGCGCCTCCGGTACGGGACCGGCCTCGAGCGTCGCCACGTCATAGGGGATCGCCAGGACGACCGGCACGCGATAGGTGAGGGCGTGCTCGATCGCGATGATCGTGGTGGCCGCGGCATCCGCGTGCCCGACCGTGTACGTGCGGGCGCCGACACCCGACGCCAGCGCGATCTGATCGACATCCCACGGGCGGGGACCGGAGGTGGGCTCGTCGCCGACCACGAGCACGAGCGGCACGTGCGCCTGCACCGCCTCGGCGAGTGCGGTGATCGTGTTCGTGAAGCCCGCGCCGTACGTGGCGGTGGCCGCCGCGATACGGCCGGATGACCGGAAGTGCGCATCGGCCGCGACGACGGCGCCCTGTTCGTGACGGACCGCCGTGTATTCGGCATCCGTCTGCCTCTCGAGGGCGTCGAGGAAGTAGGCGTTGCCGTTGCCCATCACGCCGAAGACGTGATCGATGTGACGGGCCAGAGTGAGGGCGACGTGAGCGGAGACGGTGGGCATGGGAATGCACCTTTCGAGACGGACGGATGACGTGCTGTTCCGTATGTGTCTCGCCTCACGCGTCATCGCGGAGAGCTTCGTGCCCCTTTTTCGGGCACCGGACCGCTGTGGCCGGACGTGTCGATTCTACCGTCCGGCGGCGACCAGCGGCATGCGCTCGCCGGCCAGCGCGACGGTCTCGCAGCTGCGGTCGCGCAGGTCGATCGAGGTCACCGATTCCGGCGGCATCGGCTGCCAGTCGGGGCCGGCGACTCCGGTCGAGCCGACGAGCAGCGTGCCGTCGGCGGTGCGCTTCCACCGCAGGGCGAAGTAGTCCTCGTTGTGCTCGTCGGGCAGGTGGTCGAAGCGGGCGATCGCGCCGAGGTCGTCGTCGGAGAGGATGCTGAGGGCGCTCGCATGCACGACGACGAGCTGCTCGGCGTCGAGGATGAGCGCGTTCAGGCTGGCCAGCGGGAACTCCTCGCGGAGCAGGCGGGCGACCTCGAGCGCCGCCTCGGCGAGCGGGATGCCGGCGGCCACCCGCTCACGGATGAGCGTGAAGTACATCTCGCTGTCGGTGTCGCCTTCGAGCGCCGCGCGCTGCTCCGCCGACAGCATGCCGCGGATCAGCCCGATCGGCTTCAGCGACCCGTTGTGCGCGAACGCGAAGCGCCCGGATGAGAACGGGTGCGCGTTCTCGGGGCGCACCGGCAGTCCCGATGTGGCCCAGCGCAGGTGGACGACCGCGGCGCGGACGTCGCGCGTCATGCTGTCGGCGAAGGCGGGATCGGATGCCGCGGAGCTGGCCGCCTTGCGCAGCACGGGGTGATCGCCCGGGGACGCGACACCGGCCCAGCCCCAGCCGTCGCCGTGCAGGCGCGCGAGGGAACGGAGGCTCTCCATCCCACGGTCCCCGAGCTCGCGCTCAGCGGTGGAGCGGTCGGGTGAGACGAAGGCGAAGAGTCGGCACATGGAGGGGTGGCGGGCGTCGTGGATCGGGAGGATGACATACTACCTTCCCTTTTATCGCAACCGGACGGGAGCGGGGCCGTCCGCGCCGGATTCGACCGCCGCCGTGCCCGCGAGCCCGTCGTGTCAAACTCGGCGATGCCGTCTTCGGGTGGTGACCGAACCTCGCAGCGCCGGGGACTCGCCGCCGAGCGGTGCGATCAAGCGACCATGACGTTTCCTTTGGCCGGAGCGGAAGCCCTCATGAGCGAGATTCAGATGCTTCGGAGTGATGGCAGTATTCCCCCGCACGGCGTGACCCGCAGGGCCGGAGGCGATTCGTTGATGTGGACAGTGCAATGGTCGTCGCCTGAGTGGCGCCCGAGGGAGGTCTTGCTCACGGGCACGACGGAACGCGAACTGCGGGTCAGCCTCGAATAGGCGATTCGGACGCTGCTGAGCTGGTCGAGGCGATGAGGTGGCTTGTGGCTGCCACACCGCCACCCGCACTCCAGTACAGGCGGCCCGGCGCGATGGGGGAGAATGGGCGGGTGACGGATGCAGTGATCGAGCGCGAGACGCTCACCTGGGACGGTTTCGGCGACGCGACGCGCGATCTGGCGCGCAGGATCCTCGACAGCGGCTTCGTGCCGGAGGTGGTCGTCGCCATCGCACGCGGGGGGCTGCTGCCGGCCGGCGCCATCGCTTACGGGCTGGGGGCGAAGAACTGCGGCGCGATCAACGTCGAGTTCTACACCGGCATCGGCACGGTGCTGGACGCCCCCGAGGTGCTGCCGCCCGAGCTCGACATGGCGTACCTCGACGGCCGCCGCGTGCTGCTCGTCGACGACGTGGCCGACTCCGGCCGCACGCTCGCCCTCGCCGTGCAGCTGCTGAAGGACAAGGGCGCCGACGTCCGCTCGGTCACCATCTACACCAAGCCCACCACCGTCATCCAGCCGGACTACGCCTGGAAGGACACCGATCTGTGGATCAACTTCCCGTGGTCGTACAAGGGCACGGTCATCGAGGAGGACCAGGGCCTGGCTCCCAGCGCCTGACCGTTCGCTCAGCGCTCGACCGCTCGACCACGGGCGTCACCCGCGCAGCAGCGCGCGCAGAGTCTGGATCGTGTCGGCCTCGGCCGCCGTCTTGTCGGGGCGGTACCCCTTGACGCGCGCGAACCGCAGCGCGAGCCCGCCCGGGTAGCGCGGTGAGCGCTGCACGC
>JAPSIX010000236.1 GCA_031178475.1 Microbacterium sp.
GCGGCGATCGCCGTGATCGCGACGCGGTGACGCAGCACGAATCCGGCGAACGCTCCGCGCTGCGGTCTCGCCCCGGTGACGGCCCACACCAGCACACCGGCAGCGGCGATCACGTGTGAGAGCGCGAGCGACGCCTCGGTGAGAACGGCGCCGTACACGGAGAGCAGCCGCGGCAGCAGCGAGCCCGCATCGTGGGTGATGACGGCGTAGGCGGCGAGTCCGCCGACGACCGCAGCGAGCACGATGCCCAGCGCGGGACGCCGCAGCACCGTCAGCACCACGAACACGACGATGCCGGCGAGCACGGTGATCGCGAACGTGTATCCGGCCAGGGGGATCACTCCGCCGGGCGTGGTCGCGGCGAGGAGAGCACCGGAGAGGATGGCGGCCGCCCGCAGCACGGCGCGTGACACCACCGGCTGAGGGCTGCGTTCGGCGGCGTACGCGAGGGCGGCGAAGACGAGCACGGCAAGCGCCCCGGTCAACGCGACGGCGAGTTCGACGCCGTTGCCGAGACGCCCGAGCAGGCTGGTGGGCAGCGCGTCGAGGAACCCCGGGACGAGCATCCGCAGCAGGCTGGCGACGGCGATGTAGACCGCCGCCAGGCTTGTGGCGACGAGGACGATGAGTCGTGTGCGAGCTGACATGCTTCCACTCTCGTCAGCCGCCGCCGCCTGGGCATCGCCCGCCGGGGTCGACCCGCTCACCCGCGCGGGTGACCTTCAGCCGGCTCAGGGCAGCGGCCGGAGCACGCCGTTCTCGTACGCCCAGATCACGACGTGCACGCGATCCGGCACGCCGAGCTTCGCGAGCACCGCCTTCACGTGTGTCTTGACGGTGTTCTCCGACAAGAACAGCTGGCGGGCGATGTCCTCGTTCGACGCGCCGGTGGCGAGCGCCCGGGCGACCTCCTGTTCACGGGGGCTGAGCACCGCGAGCGCTTCCTCGGCGGTGCGCGGCGGCGAGCCGTCGCGCACGAACCCGATGAGCGCCGCTGTGGCCCGGGGAGACAGGACCGATTCGCCCGCTGCCACCGCGACCGCGGCATCCGCCAGCGCCGCCGCGCTCGCGTCCTTCGTCAGGAACCCGCTCGCGCCCTCCCGGATCGCGGCGTACACGTACTCGTCGAGATCGAAGGTGGTCAGCACCAGAACCTTCACCGCCGGGCGCACGCGCAGCACCTCGCGGGTCGCCGCGATGCCGTCCATCCCCGGCATCCGGATGTCCATCAGGGCCACGTCGACCGTGTGCGCGCGCACATGCTCGACCGCCTCCGCACCCGACGCGACGGCCGCGACGTCGCTGATGCGCGGGTCTTGTGCCAGCATCACCGCGATCGCGTCACGGAACAGTTCCTGATCGTCGACGATCAGTACGCGCAGCGTCATCCGCCCACTCCTTCCGCCGGCAGGTGGATGCTCACCGACCATCCGCGGGGGTGCCGTTCGCCCGCCGTGAGCTCCCCGCCCGCCAGCCGCACCCGCTCGGCGATGCCGATCAAACCGATGCCGCTGCCCAGCCCGTCGGCCCCGGTGCCCGCGCCGCCGTCGTCGGACACCTCGGCGTGCACGGCATCCGCCGACCAGTCCAGGCGGACCTCGATGCGCACCGGCGGCGCCGCATGCCGGACCGCGTTGGTGAGCGCCTCGCGCAGAGCGTGATGCAGCGCGACCGCGGCATCCGGGCGCAGCCGAGCCCGCTGCCCCGTCTCGGTGAAGCGCACGTCCACCGACGGCGTGCGCATGCTGCGGACGAGCGCATCGAGCGACTCGACCGTCGGCAGCGGATCCCGTGGCGCCTCATCGGCGACGATGGCGCGCATTCCGCGCAGCGCCTCGCGGCCCGTGTCGATGACGACGTCGAGCGCCTGATCGCTGCGCTGGGCGCCGGCGTCGCGAAGCGCCCGGGCGACCTCCGCCTGCGCGATCATCACGGTCATCGAATGCGCGACGATGTCGTGCAGGTCGCGGCTGATCCGCATGCGCTCGTCGCCGATCGCCTGGGCGATGCGGCCCTGCATCCGCTCTTCCGCCTGCGTCCGCTGCAGTCGCACGACGAGTCCGATCGCCCAGGCGGCGGCGACCGCTCCGCTGAGGCCGACGAAGGAGCCGATCTTCAGCATCGCGTCGTCGAAGCGCGATTCGGTGAAAGCAATCAGGCCGGCGCCGAAGATCCCGCCGGCGAGCGCGGCGACTCGCACGTTCAGGTCGGTCCGAAGCGCAACCTGCGCGATGACGAGCAGATACGCGGCCGTCGACGGAAAGAGCGCGCCCGAGACGGCCTGGATCCCCGGCGTCAGCGCCAGCGCCAGCATCACGCCACTCGCGAGGCCGTACGCGACGAGAGGATGCCGGAGCGCGACGAAGGTCGTGAGATGCAGCGTGACGAACAGGGTGACGATCAGGGCGACGACGGCCGGCGCAGGCCGCAGCTCCGGCTGAGTGAGCAGAGCGAGGCTGGACGGCAGCAGCACGACGACCGCGACGAGTGCCACGACAGTGTCGACGCGCAACCAGGCGCGCCAGCCGCCGGTGCCCGCAGAGGATTCGGTGCGCATCGCACTCATGCTCTCATCGTCCCGCACGCCGCGGATCGCCCGCGCGGGTGATCTCAGCCCGCGTGCCTCCGGCACCACTCGTACATGACCACCGCGGCCGCCGCGCTGGCGTTGATCGAGCGCGTCGAGCCGTACTGCGTGATCTCGATATGACCGGATGCCGCGGCGAGCGCCTCCGCTGACAGGCCCGGTCCCTCCTGACCGAACAGCAGCACGCATCGTTCGGGCAGCTCAGCGCGATCCACCGGCACTGCTTCACCGACATTGTCGACGGCGATGATCGGGATGCCCTCGGC